>CAMRAP010000024.1 GCA_947039985.1 uncultured Odoribacter sp. | reverse complement strand
TGCTGCTCGCCGTGGTGGTTTAAATGGAGATTTGATTGTATTGATTGAGGAGATTGAGCATCCAGAGTTGGTGAGAGATGGTAATGATTTGCTATATAATATCTTTGTGGGATTTCCTGAGGCTATATTAGGAGATTCTGTTGAAATACCTACTTTAGAAGGAAAAGTGAAAGTGAAAATTGAAGCTGGAACTCAGGCAGGAAAGATTTTACGCTTAAAAGGAAAAGGTATTCCTGATATAAATGGATATGGAAGGGGTGATCTACTGGTTAAAGTAAATATATGGATTCCCAAAAATTTATCTAAAGAGGATAAAGCAGTCATAGAAAATCTTCAAGCTTATGATTTTTTAAAGCCTTTGAACATAGATAATAAGAAAAGTTTTTTTCGGAAGATGAAAGACTTTTTTGAATAAGTATTCTCGCTGTTTTTGAGGATAGCTTAAATTATATAGTTATGATAACCTTAACTCAATTAGAATATATTGTTGCAATTGACGAATATCGTCATTTTGCAACGGCTGGGGAGCGGTGTTTTGTAACACAACCGACATTGAGTATTCAAGTTAAAAAGCTAGAAGATGAATTAGGCGTAATTATCTTTGATCGATCGCGGCAACCAGTTGTTCCAACGGATATTGGTGCTAAGTTGATCGAACAAGCAAGGATTACTCTTGCCTCTGCGGAGCGTATTAAGGAAATCATTAGAGAAGAGCAACAAGATGTAGAAGGACGATTAAAGATTGGTATTATACCGACTTTAGCTCCTTACCTTCTGCCTGTTTTTGTGGGACATTACCTTAGAAAATATCCAGCAGTCAAGTTGGAGATTGAGGAGTTGGTCTCAGAAGAGATTATTCGTAGATTAAAACATGATGCGATAGATGTAGGAATTTTTGTCACTCCCTATGAAGATGAAAAGATTGTTGAAAATCCTATTTTTTATGAAGAGATGTTGGTGTATGCCCATCCAGATCATGAGTTATTGAAAAAAAAGGAGATCTCTTTAAAGGATATAGCTACACCAGAAATTTGGATGTTAGGAGATGGGCATTGTTTTCGTGATCAGGTTGTCAATCTTTGCGCTATTTCAGGAGAGCAAACTCGCAATCTACCTTTTGAGTTTGAAAGTAACTCATTAGAGACTTTGATGCGAATTGTAGATGTAGAGGGAGGTTTTACTTTGATACCAGAATTGGCATTGCAGTATATGCCTGAGGCTAAAAAGCAACAGGTAAAATCATTTTCTAAAAATAGACCTTTGCGTGAGGTTAGTGTCATCTATTCACGTCATTATACAAAACAGAAGTTAATTCATTTGTTGTGCAACGAATTACAGGAGGTTATTCCTGCTCATATGTTGGAGGCAGCTAGGGGAGTTGTTGTTAAATGGCAAAGGAAAGGAGAGATACTTTTGAATAAGCATACAGAATAGAGCAAAATGGATTTAATTAAAAAAAGTTTTTTAGAGGCACAGCAAGTTCTGGATAAATTCATGTCATCAGAGGAAAATATGCTGTCAGTCAAATATGCTGGAGATCTTTTGGTGAAGATGTTTAAGGAGGGTGGTAAAGTATTTAGTTGTGGAAACGGTGGTTCGCTATGCGATGCAATGCATTTTGCAGAAGAGCTTACTGGACGTTTTCGGGCAGATAGATCTGCTTTACCTGCATTAGCAATTACCGATTCGTCGCATCTTACGTGTGTTGCCAATGACATGGGATATGATATGGTATTTTCAAGATATATAGAAGCTTTTGGGAAAAGTGGAGATGTTCTATTGGCCATTAGTACTTCTGGAAATTCAACTAATATATTGAATGCCATAGATGTGGCTCATGAAAAAGGAATGAAGGTGATTGGTTTGCTAGGTAAAGGTGGTGGAAAGATGAAAGATTGTTGTGATATTGCTATAGAAGTTCCTTGGAATGGGTATTCTGATCGAATACAAGAGGTACATATAAAAATCATTCATATATTGATAGAATATATAGAACATGCTCTGTTCTAATGTCCCCAAGAATCACGGTCTAAGCTTCGATATTGGATTGCTTCGGCAATATGTTGAGCTTGGATGTCAGTTGATTGCTCAATGTCAGCAATAGTGCGTGACAACTTAATGATTCTGTCGTATGCTCTAGCAGATAGACCGAATTTCTGCATCGCTATTTTTAGTAGTGATAGGCATTGTGTACTTAAAGGACAGTACTCTTTTAATAGAGTTGAATTCATTTGAGCATTGCAATGAATGCCAGAGTGATTTTTAAATCGCTCAGTTTGAATGTTCCGGGCGGCAATAATTCTTTTACGAACACTTTTACTTGGTTCTGCCTCTTGACTGCCTGTGATTTTATCTAACTCCACAGGCACAACTTCAATGTGTATATCAATGCGATCTAGTAGGGGGCCGGATATTTTAGACATATAACGTTGTACGTTACCTTCCGAGCAGCTACACTCTTTACTTGGATGATTATAATAGCCGCAAGGACAAGGGTTCATAGAGGTAATTAGCATGAAATTGGCTGGATAGTCAACACTATAACGCGCTCTACTGATCGTGATCTTTCTATCTTCAAGCGGTTGACGCATCACTTCTAACACAGCTCTGTGGAATTCTGGAAGCTCATCTAGGAATAAAACGCCATTATTAGCTAGAGACATTTCTCCGGGGTGCGGAAAAGTTCCTCCGCCTATCAAGGCAATATTAGATATGGTATGATGTGGAGAGCGAAAAGGTCTTGCGGTGACGAGTGAGCAGTTTCGGGACAATTTTCCTGCAACAGAATGAACTTTAGTTGTTTCTAGTGATTCTTCAGTAGTCATGGGTGGAAGTATACCAGGAAGTCGGCGTGCTAACATCGTTTTTCCTGAGCCAGGTGCACCTACCATTAATAGATTGTGAGCTCCCGCAGCAGCGACTTCAAGAGCTCTTTTTACATTCTCTTGACCTTTAACATCTTTAAAATCGTAGAAAATATGATCTTCTTGTTGTGTTTGATCAAGAGTGAAGGCTGTTGGTTCAACACTCTTTTTTTGATTGAGAAAATCGACAACATCCCGTATATGCGAAAAGCCATAAACATCTAGGTCTTTAACTACAGCTGCTTCGTTTGCATTTTCTTTTGGGACTATCATGCGTTTGAAATTTTCATTTCGCGCATTAATAGCAATTGGAAGAATACCTTTTATAGGAACTAAACTACCGTCTAGAGAAAGTTCTCCTAAAATGACAAAGTTCTCTAGTTCTTCTGGAATAAGTTGTTCATTTGCTGCTAAGATACCGATAGCTAGGGGTAAATCGTATGATGATCCCTCTTTCTTGACATCTGCTGGAGCCATATTAATAATGACTCTTCTGCCTGGAATGCGGCTACCGATTTCGCGTAGTGCAGAATCTACCCGTTGCTGACTTTCCTTTACAGCATTATCGGGGAGACCAACAATAATGAATTGAGCTCCATTCAGAATATTAACTTCGAGGGTGATAGTTGTTGCCTCAATACCACTGACAGCACCACTAAATATCTTTACTAACATAACGCTTAGAATTAAACCTTATTCTACGTAAGTTGAGATATTTTTACGGAAAAACAAAATGTTTTTTTACTTTATGCTTTTTAGTTCTACATTATTGCCATCGAAAGTGGCATAACTGCAATAGGTAATCCAATCGCCAGTATTTATATAGCGACTGTTATTTGATAATTTTATGTTTAATTGAAGGTGTCGATGGCCAAAAATAAAGTAATCAAAATGTTGTGATTGTAGGGTTTGTTTGCAAAACTGTACAATTTCTTCTTTTTCTTCTCCTTGATAAGAATCAGCTTCAATTTCACCATTTTCTAGTCGAGAGTGTGACGACCATTTTTTAGCAAACCATATACCAATATCAGGATGTATCCAACGGAAGCAGACTTCAAGAAAAGGATTGTGAAGTATGCGATATAGAAATAAATACCCTTTGTCTTTTGGGTTTAATCCGTCCCCATGTCCCAGTAAAAAACGTTTGTTCTTAATGTTAAAGATTTCATTATGGGTATGTAGTATAACTCCACATTCTTGGGGGAGGTAGTCAAAAATCCAGGTGTCGTGATTGCCTGTAAAAAGATGTACAGGAATATTTTGTTCAGTAAACGCACATATTTTAGCAAGAAAACGAATGAATCCTTTAGGTATGGCTTGCTTATATTCAAACCAAAAATCAAAAGTATCCCCTAATAAGAAAAGTGCTCCACAATCTAGCCGAATCTCTTCAAGCCATCGAACTAATCGTAATTCTCTTTCTCGGTGGTTATCGAGCATAGGGGCTCCTAAGTGTATATCTGAGAGGAAATACACTTTTTTTTCTTTTGGGAGTATTAATTGATGTTCTTGCTCGGGAATCGGGCAAACGCTTCTGTTTTTTTTCATTTAGTGTCGAATCTATTTTAATAAGTCTGTCAGTCTTTCTTGTAATCTCTGACCAAATAGATTTTTACCTACAATTTCAAATTCTGGATTAATGATATAGTTTGCAGGTATATTTTTAATATTCCAGCTTGAGGCAATGCTGCTTTGTAAGTTTTTTGGATCTCTTACGCATACCCAATTGATACCATAGCCTTTCACATATCCTTTCCATTGTGCCTCATTTTCATCTAGGCAAACTTGATATATCTGGACTCCACGACCTTTGAATTTTTCAAACACCTTTTTATATTCTTGATAATGTTGCTGACTGCCTTGACTTCCAAGTACCGTAAAATCAAGGATGATGTATTTACCTTTTAGTGAATTTAATGTAATTGTATCGCCTTTTATGTCTGTTAAGCTAATTTTGGGTAGTGAATGATCGCTATTTGCAATTAGCTCTTTAATTTTGTTTTGACGGATACTTAAACTGATCTCTTCAAGATGCTTCAGAATAGCTTTTGTATATTGAGATTCTGGATGCATGGCTTTAAGGGAAGTGGCAACAATTTTGTAAGTGTGGAGATCATTTTCTGGAATAAGAATAAAATCCTCTGGGGTCATTTTCTGGTATAGTGCATAATAAGACACAGGAGAGATGGCATGTTCGAGAATAAAATCCTTTGAAAATTTGATTTGTTTATTAATAACAGAGTGCCACATTGTATTTAGATTCTTCACTTTCTCGGCATATAAATCGCCAGTAGGAAGTGCTAGATAGGCTTTTCTTAATGAATCTAATGCAAATTGAGTTGCTGTTAGTTGTGTATTTAGTTCTTTGATCCAAAGTGAACCTTCTGATCCTTCGACTTTATAGTTTTTACTTAGGTCATTATAGTTTCCTGTCACTTTTATTTCAGTGTCGGGATTCATAAATAGTGAAATCGTTTCTTTTGCTCCTATACTAATATTGAAGAAAGTGGGGGATGTTACATCTGTTTTTAGGGTAAATTCTCCTTTGTTATTTATAGTTGTTGAGTCGACACAGATTATGCTATCAACATTTAATAGGTTGAGATAAATGCTTTTACCAGTTGCATTAAGTATCTCACCGGTAATTTTAGTATTGTTTTTACTGCATGAAATAACTAATACTATGACAATTACAAAATATAATATTTTCTTCATGATTGGTTTGTTTTAGAGAATGGTACACTTTGTGCGAAAGTACTATTTTTTTTATTTAAATTACTTGTTTGTCAAAAAATAAGCTACATTTGTAGCGATGTATAGCGTTTGGATAAAAATAGTGCATTTTTTTGTGTTACTGGTTACTGTAACAGCTCTTGTTGGTGTCAATGTGAAGCAATTATATTGTGATCATTTTGACCGTACTAATTGGGAGGTGGAGATGTTACCGGTTGAACGCGAATTTTCTTGCGACGAGGATTGTTGCGGAGGAGAGGCGTGTCACGATGAAACTCGTCATGATTTTTATAAAATAACGGATTATTCGCTAACAGAATCTGATGTGAAAATGGTATTATTACCGTTTGATATACCAGAACCTTTTCAAATTACTTCTTTATATTTACCTGTTCGTCAGCTGAATCTTTTTACGTATAAGAATGAAATCTCTGATTTATCGTTGAGGAGAGAATTCTTGTGCTCTTACATTTGTTAGTTGTGTCTTGTCGCTAAGTAGGATAAGGTATTAATAATCAGCACTTTGATTGGTCGCATTCTGGCGATTGCTGTAAACAAATGAAAACAAATGAAACATATTATAGTTATAGTGCTGTTATGCACTTCTTTGGGTGCTTATGCTCAAAAAATAAAGGGTAGAGTTGTAGAAATTAGTGATGGAAAAGAATATACTTTACCTGGAGCTAATGTGCATTGGGCAGGAACAACCGAAGGGGTTGTGACTGATGCTGATGGAAATTTTAAGATTGATTGGAATGAAAGTGGTAAGCTTGTTACTAGTTTTATAGGCTACAGAGCAGATACGCTGGATGTAAAGCAATCGGATAAAAAACTGGAAATCGTATTGGTGTCTGGTAGTATTTTAGATGAAGCAAATGTTGTGGCTCGTGGAAGTACAACTATTATGAGTACGCGTGGCCCTTTGATTGAGCAGATTATCACAGGTGAAGAGCTTTGTAAAGCTGCTTGTTGTAATCTGGGGGAAAGTTTCACGACGAATGCTTCTGTCGATGTCTCTTATTCGGATGCTGTAACAGGGGCTAAGCAAATTCAGTTGTTGGGATTGACGGGTAAATATGTACAGATGATGACTGAAAACATGCCAAATTTTCGGGGAATATCTTCTTTATATGGATTAGGTTATGTACCTGGTCCTTGGATGAGTTCAATTTCTGTATCTAAGGGTGCTGGTTCTGTTGTCAATGGTTATGAAGCCATTGCTGGTCAGATCAGTGTTGACTATAAAAAGCCTTTGACTAGTGAGCAAATATTTCTGAATGTTTATGGAAGCAGTGAGGATATGTTTGAATTTAATGCAAATGCGGGTGTGAAGTTAAATGATAAATGGAGTACTGCTTTTCTTGTGCATGGAGATTGGTTAAATAAACAGCATGATAGCAATGGTGATGGGTTTATGGATATGCCTGAAAAGAAGCAGTATAATTTTATGAATCGTTGGGAGTATAAGACAGATGCTTGGTTTTTGCAATTTGGTGGAAAGTTTTTAGATGAAGATCGTTTAGGTGGACAAAAAGGTTTTCATAAAGATATGCGTGGATCCTTTGGTAAAGATGCTTTGTATGGTATAGGCATTGATGCTCGCCGTTACGAAGCGTTTACAAAGTTAGGGTATCTAATGCCTCAGTATGAAAACACATCGATGGCTATTTTGTTAAACTATACAGACCATGAGCAGGATTCATATTATGGTGCAAGAAATTATTTAGCACGTCAGAAAAATGCCTATGGAAATTATATCTTCCAATCTATTTTTGGTGATAATATAAACCAAAAATATTCAGCAGGTGTTAGTTTTAATTACGATCGTTTTGATGAAAGTTTTAATGATTTCAGGGTTGATACGCAGAAAAAGACCGATATTGTTAGTTTTGATCGAGAGGAGAAAGTTGCCGGGGCATTTTTTCAATACACGGGTATGTTTTGGGATCAGTTTACTGTGATGGCAGGGCTTCGTTATGATTATCATAATATTTATGGAGGATTCGTTACTCCTCGTTTACATATTGCCTATGCTCCAGATGAGATGACTATATTTAAAGTTTCAGCTGGTCATGGTTCAAGAACGGCTAATATTTTGGCAGACAATAGTTATTTATTGGCATCAGCCAGTTCTATTTATGTGAACAATAAATTGCTAGTAGATAATTTAGATGAGTTGAATAATTTAGACATGGAAAAAGCGTGGAATTTTGGGGTTCAAATGAATCGTAAATTTATAATTTTGGACCGTCTATTGAATATTAATCTGGATTATTATCGTACCGATTTTTCTAGTCAAGTGGTTATTGATAATGAAACACAAGCAGGTAAAGTGAATTTTGAAAACTTAGATGGAGAGTCTTACTCGAATTGTTATCAGATAGAGGCGAAGTATGAATTAATACCTCGTTTTGATGTATTGGGAGCTTTTCGTTACAATGATGTAAAAACTACGATTGGTGGAGAATTGCGTCAGGCACCTTTGCAAAGTGAATTCAAAGGTTTGCTTAATCTATCATATTACACCAATATGAAAAAATGGCAGTTTGATTTTACAACTCAGTTCAATGGACCTGGGCGTATTCCATTGAATCCTGCCATAGCATCTAATTTACAAAATGATCAATTTGATTCTTTTCAAATGATGAATTTGCAGGTGACTAAATTTTTCCGCACATGGAGTATATATGGAGGTTGTGAAAACATAGGTGATTTTAAGCAAGATAATCCTATATTAGGTGCTGATGCACCTTGGAGTGATGGTTTTGACTCCTCAAAAATATGGGGACCAGTGCATGGTAGAAAGTTTTATGTCGGGTTGAGATTTGGTCTGGATAGGAAATAGGAATAAGATTAGATGAATAAATGTTTGATTTATTGATTTTGATTGACTAATTTTGAATTATTAATTAAAAAACTAAAGTTTATGAAAGTTTTAAAAGTGATTTTATTATTGACCGTTGTATTAGCTGCTACTATGACTGTGAGTGCTTCAAACAAAGCAAAGGTGGAAGTTCAAACGGTTTTGCTAGCATTGGATTTTGAAGAGAATCTTCAAAATGTAGATGAGCCTGAATGTCCAAAGAAGAAAGATTGTAAGAAAAAGTGTAAAGACTGTCCTAAAAAGGAAGAGTGCAAAAAAGAGTGTGCGAAATCATGTTCTAAAGCGAAAGATTGTAAGAAAGATTGTTGCAAGAAAACAGCAGGTGCAAAAAAAGAGTGTTGTAAGAAGAAATAGTCTTAGCTATGGATGCTTATTAAGATATTTTGAATAAGTTGGGTGGAGTTCTGTAAAGTGAACTCCATCTATTTCAGTAAAATAGATATATAAACTTCGGTTATTAATTTAAAAAAATAGAATATGAAAACGTTTAAAATAATTGTATTAATTGCAGTAGCATTAACCTCAGTATTGACTGTAAGTGCAAAGAAAAAAGAGTCAAAGACTGTTGTATTTGATGTAACTTTGGATTGTGGCTCTTGTAAAGCTAAAATCGAAAAAAACATTCCTTATGAAAAAGGGGTAAAGAAGTTGGTGGTAGATATGGAAGCTCAAACCGTTACAATTACTTATAAAGATGACAAAACGACAGAAGAGAATCTTAAGAAAGCAATTGAGAAGCTAGAGATACCTGTAAAAGGAATTAAAGCATGTACAGCTAAAAAGGATGGGAAAAAAGCATGTGCTGAAAAAAAGGATTGCACGAAAAAATGTACTGAAAAGAAATAAGCTAAAAAAACAGTATACTTTCTGAGATTATGATTATGAGTGGGGTTCGAAAGGACTCCACTATTTTTATGCGATAGCTGAATAATGCTAAAATGGTCGTAATCAGTTTAGCATCTCCCATATTAAAAGTTCTCCTAAAAAGTTAGACAAAACTTTTTAGGAGAACTTGCAACCTGTAAACTTTTTCAGGAGAATACAAGTTTTTTGAAATTCAAACAATTACAATGTAATAGCCTTTATATTTGTCATTACACCGTTTGCGTTCTCTACCCAAAATGTAATTACTTTTTGGCTATCTTCTCGCAATTCTACCTCCCACTCCGATGGATCTGCTTCACCAGTTAGTGTCACAATTTTGGCTATCTCTTCTGCCGTGAATTGTTTATTAATAAGTTCGACTAAATCTTTATCGTCAATATCAATTTCGATACTGATAATTTCGAATTTTTCGTTGAAGGTCAACTCTTTCTCGATATCTGTTTGGGCAAATAATATCTCCACTTCATAGGTTCCCTCCTTTTTCTCTACTTCAAAATCTACGATAATTGAATTTGGGTAGTGGGTGTTGATATAATCGGTCAGTTGTTGCGGGCAAGGTAGGTTCTCTTCATCATCGTCAGAGCTAACCACATCTTTAACTAATAAACCATTGGTGGCGAAGTAAAGCTCGCGTTCCAAGTCTCCTTTTTCAATTTCAATTTTAACGACTTTGTCATCTGAATTCTCATCTCTTTGTAATAGATCTACATCGTCTATTTGATAACCATCAGTGAAATAGATACTCTTTTCCCATGAGGAAAATACAGCACTGTAGTTCTGCTTTAATTCTGCCATAGAGAGTTCCAATTCGCTCAAACCACATGACCCTTGTGGCGTATACCACGCTTCGTTTAAATTACCTGGCTTTGTTTCAGCACGAGTTTTTGCAGCCAAATCGAAACTAGCTACGTAATAATTGTTCTTCTCTACCCACTTCACATTTGTTGCACTAGGAAACTGTTTGGCAAAAGCTGAGCTTACTACTTCGGGCAGATTTTCATTTGAATCATTTTCATTGTTACATGCTGAAAAAAAGGCGATTGATGCACCTAAAATAAGCATTAAAAGATTTGTTTTCTTTTTCATAATCATTGTTTTAATTAGTTTACAGAACAAATGTATTAGCCAATTCTAAATTAATTCTGAAGTTTTAGAATTAATAGACATTCTATATAAAAAGCTTGCCAAGCTATATCGGAATGCCTACATTTGCTTGCTCTATAAAATATAATCAAAAAATATAGCTATGAATATTCTTATTATTGAAGATGAATACGAACTACTCAATTCGATGACCTCTTATTTAAAAACAGAGGGATATCACACCGAGTGCGCAAGTAGCTTTGCCTCTGCTTTAGAGAAGTTTGAACTCTATCAATACGATTGTGTCATTGTTGATATCACCCTACCTGATGGAAATGGTTTGAATTTGATACAGCACCTCAAAAGTCACAATGACTCTGCTGGTGTTATTATAGTATCGGCTCGTAATTCGATTGATGATAAAATAAAAGGACTTGATATTGGCGCCGATGATTATTTGGCTAAACCCTTTAACCTTTCTGAACTAAATGCTCGTATTAAATCTATCATTCGTAGACGCTGTTTTGAGGGGTGCAATGAGTATCGGTTTAACGAAATTTGTGTTAGCCTAGAATCTAGGCGTTTTTTTATTCATGAACAAGAGCTTGTTTTGACCCGTAAGGAGTATGACCTTTTGCTGTTTTTCTTAATGAGCCAAAATCGGGTGTTAAGCAAAGAAGTTATTGTAGAGCATTTATGGGGCGATATGATGGGTTTATCATCTGATTCTTTTGATTTTATTTACACGCACATAGCCAATTTACGCAAAAAGATGCTTGATCTAGGAGGTTGTGATTATATTAAAACGGTTTATGGAATAGGCTATAAATTCAGTGACCAATGAAATTGACTACGATTTACAGACGATATGCTGTTTATACCTTGTTGGCAGTGTCGATATTGGGGAGTGTGACCCATTATTATGTTTTTCGCTATTCTATTCATCTATCAACAGACGATGTGCTTCAGGAGTATCGGCAGTGTGTGATAGATTATGCGTTAGAGAAAGATACGCTAATATCATTGCAGCAGTTGGAAATGAAACATAGTAGAATAAGCTTTACTGAAATAGAAAAGGAGCTTGATGGTGAACAGGCTATTTCTGATTCGATTATTTATAGCCACCATCAGAAAGAAAAGGTGGTGTACCGAGTCTTAAATTTTGATGTCAAAGCAAATGGAATTCTCTATAAAGTGACATTAAGTCAGTCTACTCTCGAAGAGGATGATTTAATCTTTGCAATAATTATATCATTGAGTTTACTCGTACTCTTCTTTATGGTAGCCTCATTTTTAGTATCGAACTACATACGTTTACTTTGGAGACCCTTTGACAAGTTGTTAGCATATTTACGTCGCTATAAGATTGATCGACGGAATATAAGTCCTCCTTCGCATAGCGGCATTGACGAGTTTGATGAAATGAATGGAGCTGTATACAAGATGATAATTCAGATACACAATGATTATAAGTCGCTGAAGGAGTTTACAGAAGATACTTCACATGAATTACAAACCCCTTTGTCAATTATTAAGGCTAAATTGGAGCTGCTTCAGCAAATGGAATTGGATAATGTGGAAAGTGCGAAACTTATTCAAAGTATGCAGAGTGCTGTGACTCGCATTTCGAATTTTAATTGCACTTTGCTTCTGATTGCCAAAATTAATAATGATCAGTTTTTAGAAACCGAAAAAGTAGATATAATAAAGCTGTTTGAAGAGTATCTCTCTGCGTGTGAAGATGTGATAGCAAACCGTAAGATAACAATTCATCGTCAAAATAGTGTGCAATTTATCGTACAGATGAATCAGATACTTGCCGATCGATTGGTGATGAATATTTTATCGAATGCTCTTCGATACAATGTCGAAGGTGGTTATTTGTCTTTCTTTGTTAGTGAAAATGAACTCTGTGTGCACAATACGTACAATAATCTGTTACCCGAAGGAGATCTTTTTGGTCGATTTGTTAAAACAACACAAGAGAG
>CAMRAP010000023.1 GCA_947039985.1 uncultured Odoribacter sp. | reverse complement strand
CCGGCTTACACCGTATCAAAAATTAACCCTGCTAAAGCGATTAAATATGAATAAATTTTACAGTTATATAAATTCGGCAATATACAATATCCGTCACAACAAGGCTTATGCTGCGTTTTGCGTATTGGGTACTGCACTTACATTTATTTTTATCTCTATTGTTCTTCAAATGACCAATGAGATAGTTAATAACGTACCGCCATTTGTTAATGCGGATAGACAAATACAGATCAAGGGATATCGTCCATATATGACTAAAGGTGGCGATTCTGACAACACTGGTTTTAGGTTAAACGAGATTCCTTTATTTTTAAAAGACATAGATAATTATGAATTATGTGCTTTAAGGTATATGAATCAAGGATCTGTTTTAGTCAATAATAGATTTCGATATAGGACTATGACAGTGTTTGTAAATGGAGATTACTGGCAACTTAACAAATTTAATTTTATTAAAGGGCGTTCATTTACGGAAGAAGAAGCTATTTCAAAAGCAGCTGTAGCTGTTATTAGTAAATCTTTTGCCAAGGCTAATTTCAAAACAGACGAAGTGCTTGGAGAAAAATTAGCATTCGATAATACAACATATACTATCATAGGTGTTGTTGATGAATATGCGAATCTTATAAATGACCCCATAAACATCTGGATACCTTATAAATCAATGCATCTATATCAATTATATAGCTTAGATATACTCCCCAAGGCAGAGGTGAAAATGGATGAGTTTAAAAATGAAATATTACAGGCTCTTAAATTTCATTACGAAAAGAGATCTATTGATGTCGATTTAAATAGTATCAATATATCAACCTTAAAAGAGAATCGTACGGCAGATATAGGAGGGGGGCTCTTATCTTATGGCATACCTATAATCTTATTCATTTTACTTCTTATTCCTGCCATAAATATTGTTGCGATAAGCGTTGTGAATATAAATAATAGAGCAACAGAGATTGCCATTAGAAGAAGTATGGGAGCAACAATATTTTCATCTTTTATATTAATTATAATAGAGAATCTACTGTTAGTATCTATAGGTGTTATCGTTGGTGTCTCGTTATCATTTCCTGCGGGTGATTTGCTTGATAATTTATTTGCCAATAGTAATGCATTTGGTAAAACCTCTTTAATTAGTCACGACAACATCTGGATACCTATTCTTCATACTATTCCTTTGGCATTACTGTTTACTCTGCTATCTGGTGGTATTCCTGCCTACTTCATTGCAAAGGGAAAAATCGCTAAAGTATTAAAAGATGATTTCAGTAAAAACATGAGCAGTAATAGGCGAGTGTCAGGTATTATGCTTGAGCAGATATTAATCTTTATTATATTGATGATCTCTATTGTCTCTATATCTACGACTGTCTCTCGGTATAATAAACCAGGTTTAATAGGTGTTGAAAATGTAGTAACTTTTACTCCTATTGGGGGCAAAAATGATGCCGAGGTATCTAGTAATATGAACCTATTAGTGGAAAACTTCAAGAAAAATCCTAATGTGAAAGCATTTTCTATAGGAGATGGATTTGCACCATATCATTCCTATCCAAAGAGTGATTCTATTATTATAGATAGAACCAAGATTGAAGTTTTTATCAAATTTACAGATGAAAATGCCATAAATGTTTTTGGATTAGAGTTGATTGAAGGAGGCTGGTTGACAAAAGAGACTCTTTCAGATGGACATTTACAAGCAGTAATCACCCAAGATCTTGCCGATAAATTAAATTGGAGTGAATCTGTTGGGCGAAAAATATCTCTTGATGGTTTAGATTACATTATCGTAGGAGTTTTAGATGGCTTTAGGCAAAGTGCATTTCGCAAACAACGGCTTCCCTGTATTATCTTACCAAACGTTTCAAGCCAGGTTAAGGCTGTTAGTGTAAAGGTAAAAGATGTTGATGCTTTCAATGTAGATTTTTATGCGCAATGGAATAAATTAATGAAGGATAAAAATGTAAGGTTCCATTTCGGTGATTTAGAACGTGAGAAACAAAATGATATGTTGGGTGAAATACTAGGGCTTGCTGTTTTGGTAATACCCACTATATTCCTGCTAATCTTTGCCTTTATAGGGACATTCGGAATATTCTGGCTCAGCTCACAGAAGCGAATCAAAGAGTTTGCTCTGCGAATCGCTATCGGCTCAACACCAACAAAATTAATCGGTTTAGTGATCAAAGAGAGTATCGTTATCACTTCAATCTCAATAGTCCCCGGATTATTATTGTCATTTTTTATCTATGAATTTACGATAGTGCATATCATAGCCATAGGGATAACCGTTATACTAATGCTTCTATTTTCAATATTCAGCGCTTGGTATCCGGCTTACACCGTATCAAAAATTAACCCTGCTAAAGCGATTAAATATGAATAAAACAGTATTCGTTTTAATTCTGTCATCACTTATGATGCCGTTATCGGCTCAGACGGTGGTGAAAAGAATGACACTTCAAGAGGCGATTGAAATGGCAAAAGAGCAGTCTGTTAAGGCAATGGAGGCTAAAAATAACCTCCAGATTGCTCATTGGCAATATCGGAATTTCAGGGCTGATTTGCTTCCTAATATGAGTTTAAGTGGAACTCTACCGAGTTTAAACAAGTCATATAATAGATACCAAGATGCGGATGGTTCGTATCGCTTTGTATCCAGTAGTTCATTGTCTGAAAATTTGGCTTTATCGCTAACGCAGAACATTCCTTTAACGGGAGGTACGATCTCTTTTCAGTCGGAAATTGATCGAATCGATCAGCTAGGAGAAAGTAACACGACAAACTATCTGACGATGCCCGTCATGTTCACCTTGTCGCAACCGTTGTTTGCGTATAATCGTTTGAAATGGGCTAAGCGCATTGAACCGATAAAAAATATCGAGTCGCAAAAGCGCTACGTGGCAGATATGGAGGCCGTTTGTTTGCAAACAGTGAATCACTATTTCAATCTTCTGATATCGATGATAAATAGTAATATTGCGGAGCAAAACAGGAAGAATGCAACGCAATTGTATCAGATTGCAGAGAATAAAAAGCGACTGGGACTAATCTCTGAAAACGATTTGCAACAGCTACATTTTGCGTATATCAATGCGTCGACCTCTATTATCGAGGCTGAACAAAATTATGAAAGGAATATGTATCAACTTCGTACTTTTCTGGGCTATAATGAAACCGTTGAGATCGTTCCTGAGATACCTGAGAATACGCCACACTTAGCTCTTCGTTACGATGAGGTGCTGGAAGTGGTGAAGACCAACAATCCTTTCTTTGAAAATGTCAAGCGCAGGACAATAGATTCAGACAGACAGATTGCTCAAGCTCGTTCGCAGAAAGGACCGAAATTAGATATCTATACCTCCTTTGGATATTCGGGCAATAACAACACTTTTCCTAGTTCGTACGACAATTTACAGGATAGGGCAGTGGTCAGTTTAGGTGTACGAGTTCCCATTCTGGATTGGGGTAGGGGGAAAGGGCAAGTTGTCATTGCCGAGTACCAAAAAGAGGTTGAAAGTGGACGAATCACGCAAGATGTACAAAATTTTGAACAAGATATAAAGATACTGGTCAACCAAATTCAGTCGCAACCTCAATTGGTGAAGATGTACAAGCTAGCGGATTCGATCGCACAAAATCGCTACAAGATTGCTTACGAAACCTTTGTGATGGGACAAATCAATGTACTCGACATCAATACGGCACAAATTGAGGAGGATAATGCAAAGCGAAATTACATCAATCAGCTCTACTATTCCTGGTTGTATCACTTCCAATTAAGAGGGATATCGCTTTACGATTTTGCCAGCAAACAAGAAATTATAAATCATATTACAGAAACAGCATGGACAGAAAAATATCTAAACAACTTATTCAACAACGACTAATCAAACGACTGATAAAAATAGGTCTTGTCGGGATAGGTCTTGTTGCAGGCTTTACAGTATTAGTTGATTTCCTTAAACCCTCGCTAGCTATTGATGATGTCACCGTTTCGACTGTTGACAAAGGGAATCTATCCGTTTCAATCGCTGCATCTGGAAGAGTCTTGCCTTTGTATGAGGAGGTGATCACTTCCCCCTTGTCTTCAAAGATCATCTCCGTGTTTAAAAAGTCAGGTGATCTACTTGTGGCAGGTGATCCTATTTTAGAGCTCGATTTGGAGTCTTTTAATGCCGATGTTGAGCGACAGAAAGATGAATTGGAACTGAAACAGCTAGAGTTGAAGCAATTCAAATCCACGACGCAAAGTGCGCTAAACGACACCGAGATGCAGATCAAGATCGATGGCATGAAGTTGGAGCGTATGAAAGTCCTATTGAGCAATGAGCGCTATTTGGATAGCATCGGTTCGAGTACTCCCGACAAGGTAAAGCAAACGGAGCTAGATTACGAGGTGCAATCCATGCAATTTGAACAGTTTAAACAGAAATTTGAGAATCAAAAATTGACGGCTAAGGTCAACATCAAGGCAAAAGAGTTAGATTATAAGGCAGCAATCAAGAATGCCGATCTACTCAATAAAAAAATAAAAGAGGCTGCCGTCTCTTCGCCCCGCCATGCAACTTTAACATGGGTGAGCGACCAAGTTGGCGCATCCATTTCGCAAGGTGCTCAGTTGGCAATTGTGTCAGATTTGGAGAACTACAAGATTGAGGGAGAATTGTCTGACAGTTATTCGAATAAAATCTCACCGGGGAATAAGGTTGAATTCAAGCTAGGGAATGAACTATTGACTGGTACGGTTGGAAATATAGCACCCTCCGTCAATAACGGCTTAATAAAATTTATGGTCACCATCGATTCAAGCAATCACGAGCGATTACGCTCTGGTTTAAAGTTAGATCTATACGTCATCAATTCAGTAAGGGAAGACGTCCATCGTCTTGAAAACTACTCCTATTATGTTGGAGCAGGAGACTATGAATTGTGGGTGATCGATGAGGGAAAGGCAACAAAACGCTACGTCAAATTAGGCGAAAATAGTTTCGATAAAGTAGAAGTTGTTAGTGGATTAGAGATGGGAGAAAAAGTGATTATATCCGATATGAGTAGGTATAAAGATCAACAAACCATTGACGTGGATTGGTAAAAATAGAATAGATTATCTTGCTGTGTGTATTTAGGGGAGACGTTTGATTATATCATTTTAATTGTCAGTAGTACAATTTTGTCTTCGACGACAAGCTTTAAAAAGCTTGATCAAATTTTCTGTGGTGAGCCTTGTTTTTTTATATCACTGTCTCATGCAAGTAGAACCTTTGTCATTATAAGCTTTGCAAGAATCGTCCAATAGCCCGTTGCAGCTGCGAGGTGGTGCAACTATAATGATTGACAAGTATCGTCACTGCTAGCTGTTCGCCCGCTTGATTGCTGAGAAAACCCGCCAAACAACGCACCCCTGCCATCGAACCCGTCTTGGCTTTTAGATTGTTCTTTAAACGAGGCGAGGCATGACAATAGCCTAATAATCCACCATCTGCACCAGCAAGTGGCAGAGAGTTGACAAAAGCTTGATTATCCTGCTTGCCGATATACGTTAGTAAATCAGTAAAGACCCGAGCAGGCGCAGCACCCATGGGCGACAATCCACAAGCATCCTTTAAAAGAACTCCTGAAGCATCGATGCCTATGTTCTTCAATAAAACAACGACCTCTTTTGACCATTGATCGCCACCACCTATCGCCAAATCCCCTAAAGCCTCTGCAAAAAGATTGACACTTACTTTATTGGTGATATGTATAATATCCTTTAAAGGAGCAGAATAAAGTTTTAATAGTTCTGTTTCGCTAGTCGATACTGTTTTTTGCTTCTCTACACTGATGTTTCTCTTGGCTAGCTTAGTTGTCACCTCATTTACAAAAACAGAAGCGGGATTGTGCATAGCTCCCTTCACCTTAAAAGCTGTACGATTGGCAGGAATACTACCTCTTACGCACAGACTAGAGCTAAATGGACCACCGAAGATCCAAGCATCATCGCTATTGCTTGTTGCTGCTTTCACCTGATTTTCTACCTTGATATTAGGCAGTTGCGGTTCTATACGAACTAGTTTTGTTAGACTTCCCACCTTGTCCGATTGAAATTCTAAGGTATAGGTGTTATCCCGATAATTGAAAGGTAGATAAAGAGCTGCATAGTAGTTCGAAACATCCTCCCAAGGCCACGTGCCGGGTATATCCATTCCGACCTCTGCTCCCTCCACACGTACGTTTCCTTGAATATGTTTAATTCCAAGTTTCTGAATGGCTGCAATAATAGCATCTACCCCTTTGTGTTTAGGGAAATAGCGAGAATCTATCGTTGGATCACCATTCGCTCTTACGATAATATCTCCCAATAGAGTCCCATTTTCAATTATCCCAGAGTAGTATATAGATGTAGTATATTTATACTGTGCTCCTTTCTTCTGGAAGGCAAACCAAGTTGGGATAATCTTAGTCACCGATGCTGGAATCAACGACATCTCCTCCTGATGGGCAAGCAAGGTTTTCCCATCTGCAAGCCGTTTGATAGAAATACCAACAGCAGCATTCTTTAGACCCTCTGTCTGCAATAACTGCTGTAAAGCTTGATTTGTTTGTCCGTAGATCATCGAAACACACAAACAGAAAACAAGGATAAATACGCCTCTCTTCATGCTAATTATGGCGTGTCAATAGATTTCAACATCTTCTCAACCTCCTCTTCGGTGGAATGCAATTTCGACTTGCAAAAAGCGATCAACTCAGACACTCGCTTCACTTTTTTACTCAAATCATCCACATCCAACTGATTGTTTTCAAGCTTAGCAACAATATCCTCTATTTCAATAATTGCTTCTTTATAATTCAATTTATTCTTGTCCATCTGTTTCTAATTATCAATAGTTTTCACTTCACTTCTAATTTTACCTGCCACCATTTCAGTCTCCAAAATATCTCCAACCTTTAAAGTATCGGCTTGCTTAACCGCTTTACCATTGAGTCGAGTGATGGAATATCCTCTTTCGAGTACCTTTTTGGGATCGGCATATTTTACAGTAGTGGCTGCCAACTCCAAGCGACGACGATGGTCGTCTAACACACGCGCCGCTCTCTGTTTTACCTCACCGCCTTTTGTGTTCAGTACGTTGTGTAATCGCTCAAACAGTAATGTTGTTCGACTATCCATCCGACCTTTTAAAGTAGCCAAATGATTCAAACAATGGCGCGTATATAAGGTAGAAGCATGCTCCATCCGTTTCGATAACAATTTTAACCGATTGTCGTCGCCAGTAAGCAATGCTGTCACCACTCTTTTAAACTCTGTTGCCAGTAGCAACTGATGCGTTTTTTGCTCATACAGCAACTCCTGCACGCCAGTCACCATATCGGCTTGCAAGCTTTCAATGTGCATTTTTTGCTGAGCAAATAGCTCTATTAAAAACGTTGCTGCTGCCGTTGGGGTTTTTACTCGCACATGCGCCACTCTATCGGCTATGGTTTCATCTCGCTCATGACCGATTCCTGAAATGACTGGAATAGGAAACTGAGCAATATTAGCCGCAATATCATAACTATCAAACCACCCTAAATCGGTTTGCGAGCCTCCGCCTCTAATAATCACCACCACATCGAAAATCGATTCATACTCATAAATACGATCCAGCGCAGCAATCACCGATTCCGTTGTTTTCTCCCCTTGCATAATCGCTGGAAACAGTTTGACATGAAAGCGAAAATGAGATGAATTATGCTCTATTTGATTCATGAAATCTCCAAGCCCTGCTGCGGTAGGCGAAGAGATTACTGCAATGTTTTTAGGAAGTATCGGAAATTCAAGCTCCCTATTCATGTCGATAATTCCATCCTTCTCCAACTGCATTAAAATCTCTCGCTTTTTCTGCTCTAGATCTCCTAATGTATAAGTGGGGTCTATATCTCGAATATTCAATGAATAGCCATATACTTCATGAAACACCACCTCTACGTTCAACATCACCTTCATCCCTTTTGCCAAACTACGCCCTGTTGTCGTCTCAAAGTAAGGGCGTAGTGTTCGAAAAGTAAACGCCCAAATCGTGCCTCGAGCAGTTGCCAGAATCGTAGCATCCTCCTCTTTTTTATCCGCTAACTGCAAATAACAATGCCCCGAATGGTTCTGTTGTAGTTCTGTTATCTCCGCTGTAATCCACACTGTTTCAGCAAATCCTTTTTTCAAGGTTTGCTTCACTTGATTATTTAGCTCAAATAAAGTGATTGCATTCATGGTCTTAATCGATCTATTCCTTTCTGATGTCGGAGAAAATCAAGTCGCTAGAGTTTTACCGTATTGTTCAATTCATCTAAATAGCCTAACACCTCTTCACGTCCCAGATGCTTTTCTGCCGAAGTCATAAAAGAGAGTGGAGTGCTTTCCCACTTCTTAAGCAACTCATCATGGTAGTCTTTCATACACTTCAATCGCTGACTTGTACTCAGTTTATCCACCTTCGTAAATATCATCACAAATGGAACTCCGTTTTCACCTAACCACTCCATAAACTCTAAGTCTATTTTCTGTGGAGCCAATCGACTATCTATTAATACAAAAAGACAGATCAGATTCTCTCGTTTCAAAATATAGTCACTGATCATTTTCTGGAACTCCTGGCGAATCGTTCCAGATATCTTGGCATACCCATAGCCCGGTAAATCCACCATATACCAAGAGTCATTAATCGAAAAATGATTGATTAATTGTGTCTTTCCAGGTTTATTTGCAATCTTTGCTAACCTTTTATTATTAGTTAGCATATTAATTAAGGATGATTTTCCAACGTTCGATCGACCGATAAAGGCATATTCATGTCTATCGGGTGCTGGGCATTTTGCCACAGTCGAATTACTCATTAGAAATTCAGATTTTACTATATCCATTTTATAACAGCTTTATGATTTGAAACAAAGGTACTTTTTTTCTACGAAATATCATCAATCCATCTCTACGTCCTGTGTAATTCCTTCGGAATTTCTTTCCCTCCTTTTTTGGACTTTATACCCAGTTCTTTTAATTTTTGTGCTTGGGACACCAAATTGCCATTGCCTGTTTTGAGTCGTCCTAAGGCTTGATCATATATCTCTTGCGACTTGCGAAGATGGTCGCCAACGGTCGTGAAACTTTCTAAAAAGGCAATACATTTATCATATAATTTTCCACCCCGATCAGCAATCTCCAAAGCATTTCTATTTTGATGCTCCCTACTCCAAAGGTCGGCAGTTAATTTTAGGGAAACGATTAAATTCGTAGGACTCAATAGAAGCACCCGTTTACGATATGCCTCATTCCACAAAGCAGAATCGGTTTGCATAGCGAGGACATAAGATGCCTCGTTGGGAATAAACATCATCACAAAATCCAATGTACCCTCCGCCCATCCAGCATAATTTTTATCAGAAAGCTCATCGATATGTTTTCTCACCGATAGCATATGCGCTTTCAAAGCTATCTTGCTTCCCTCTTCCGATTCGGCATTGCAATAAGCAATATAAGCTGTCAATGAAACCTTGGCATCGATGACCACTTTTCGATTGTCGGGATAAACAATGATGACATCAGGACGCATTGCCCGCCCATTATCTCCTCGAATCGTTCGATTGTCATCACTTTTCAAAGTCTCCTGCACAAAATATTCTCTCCCTTTTGTCAGTCCAGAATTTTCCAAGATACGCTCCAAAATCATCTCTCCCCAATCGCCTTGTGTCTTTGTGTTTCCTTTCAATGCATTGGTTAGGTTTATGGCATCCAAACGAATTTGATTGTTGAGCTGAACCAATTCTGCAATTTTTCGCTCCAAGACTGTTCGCTCTGTCGACTCTTTATGATAGGTCTCTTCCACCTTCTTCTTAAAGGATTCAATGTCCTTGTTAAGCGGTTGTAATATTTTTTCGATATTCTCCCGATTACTCTCTGTGAAACGCTTTGATTTGTCCTCCAATATCTCACCTGCTAGATTGCGAAATTGCTCCACTAAGACTTGCTGAATCTCTCCCGTCTCTTTTTTCTGAACACTGAAGCGCTCTTCCGTCAGTTTTAAATGCTCCTTCAATCGCTCAGTCTCCACCAAAAGAGTGATCTTTTCTGTTTGCAATAGATCTACTTGCACACGTAAACGCTCCAAGTCTTCCTGCTGTAAATTTATTTTTATATCCCTAGCTTTTTGACCACTATAGACGAATAAAAAGCTTAGGCATCCACCTAACACAAGCCCACCAATTAAAAAGAGTATCTCCATTTAGTTTAAATTTTAAAACGCACAATGATAAGGAAAAAATGTAGAATAAGGATACTGTTTCCGGATTAAAATAGTAGTGGAGTTTCTTTTTCGGAAACTCCACTGGACTATAAAATGTATTGATGTAAATCGATGATACTAAAGCTCTGCTTTGTTCTTATCTACATTAAAACCATGTTTTTTAAACCATGGGAACATATCTTTTCCAAGGGCATGACTGAATACAGCAACGGTATTGTTCATATCGTAAGCCTTTAATTTTTTACTACCAATTAATTCGCGCTTAGATTGAAAATACTTTTTCACAATCTCAGGGTATTCTTTCCTTAACTCTTCAAATACCCAATACGTTTTTCCCCAATGTACATTATTTTGTGCCGAGCCCGTCAAATTAGGATAGCCATTCACAGAAATTCCCTGTATATCATATCTATCCATCTGAGGATCGTATGGCAATGCACGAGTTATGGTTGACTGTATGCGTCTCATAGCCTCCTCTTTATGTCCCATATCCATCATCACTAGATTACCAACATAGGTTGCAATAGGCTCATTCCATACTTCTGGATAAGGTAGCACCCAAGAGTGAACAGATTCATGTGTGATAAATTCGATCATACTATCTTCTTTCTTTGGAAAATCTCCCCACCAAACGGCAAGGGCAATGACTGTTCCGCTAGAGAAACCACCACCACCAGTAGCCAGTAAGGTGATCTCTGATCCCATCCCTTTTGACAAAGGAACTCCCATACGGTTTTCAATGACAGGCATACAGCGATTTGTAATATCAACCATTGCATCTGCATATGGCTTCATATAGTCATTATAGCTTAGAATGAACGTTTCATGCCTATCTTTATGTTTTAAATCTCCTATTCCTAAACTTTTAAAAGGTTTATTAGAGTCTACTTTTTTCCCAGAAGCGATTTCCTTTAATAAAGGACGCCACATTTGATAATTAATAGAATCGGAAGCGTTAGGATTGCTACCAGCAATTGAACGAGAGCCAATTAAAACTTGCCCTTTGCCAATTTTTTTCTTGGCAAGAACCGCTTTGTTGTTTTTATCTTTTACAAGTACTTCCCACTTCTTATCGTCAAATGTAAAAGCTGAAGTTCTTCCTTGTCCTATGATATTGCTATGGTCTGTATAGCTTAATGGGAATTCTACACCTCCATCAACTGTTACTCCAAACTCTTTTATTAATTGATTCTGAGAAGTTGCTCCTTCTGAGCCTAAGATCACTACTCCGCCACCAGATGAAATAAATTTTTTGATGACTTTAATGTCTTTAGGTGTATATGCTATACGATTATCACATCCTAATAAGACTAAAAGATTCGCATTCGAAAAATCAAAATCATATAGATTCGCCCAGTTTGTGGAAAATTTTCCCCCTTTGACATATTGACTATGGAAACGGTTGTCTGAATAAAAAGAGAATTCATGCGATAAATCAGTTACTACATGAACTTGTGCTTGTACCGGTTTCTCTGCACAAATAAATAACGAACTTGTCAGGCAACCGATCAAGCTTAATTTAATTAATTGTTGTTTGAAATTCATTATGACTATTTAAAATTTTACACAAAACGCACTGTTTTAGACGTTGAAATAAGTATCACAAATATATAAAAGATACATCATTTTTCACAAAAAGGTAGAGAATTGTTTTTGTTACAACTCTCTACCTTTGGCTTCATGCGCTAACTATTCGGTTTATAGCAAGCTAAATGCACAGGTTACACCTGCCATAACGATAGCCACCATACTCATTAGTTTGATTAAGATATTTAAGCTTGGTCCAGCTGTGTCTTTAAATGGATCACCAACCGTATCACCAATCACTGTGGCTTTATGATTATCAGAACCTTTTCCACCTAAGTTTCCCTCTTCCACATATTTTTTCGCATTGTCCCAAGCGCCACCTGAATTTGCCATAAAAACAGCTAATACAAAACCAGAGCCTAGTCCACCGATCAACAAGCCCATGACTCCTGCCACTCCAAAGACAAGCCCAATAACAACAGGCATAGCAATAGCTAAGAGGGAAGGTAAAATCATTTCACGTTGTGCACCACGGGTAGAAATTTCTACACAACGCGCATAATCAGGCTCGGTTGTCCCTGCCATGATTCCTTTGATCTCTCTGAACTGACGACGAACTTCATTTACCATTTCTTGTGCAGCACGGCCAACCGCATTCATGGTCAATCCACAGAATAGGAAGGCCATCATAGAGCCCATAAATACACCTGCTAAGACTTTTGGATTCATTAAATTCACATCGTAATAGGTCATCATGTCTTTTAAACCAGCAGTTGCAGTTTCTATACTAACACCACCAACCTCTATCGTTGTTTGACCTAAACGCATCAAACCTATTTTAATCTCCTCAATATAAGACGCGAGTAATGCTAATCCTGTCAATGCAGCAGAACCAATGGCAAAGCCTTTACCCGTTGCAGCAGTTGTGTTTCCCAATGCATCTAAAGCATCTGTGCGCTTACGAACCTCTGGTCCCAATTTGCTCATCTCTGCATTCCCGCCAGCATTATCTGCAATAGGACCGTAAGCATCGGTAGCTAGGGTTATTCCTAATGTTGAAAGCATTCCAACAGCAGCAATTCCAACTCCATATAGTCCCATGGACATATTTTCCATATTAAATTCAGCCGAAAAAAGATAGGAAAACATAATACCAATAACGATGGTGATAACAGGGATAGCTGTTGAAATCATACCGGTTCCGATGCCTTTTATGATGACAG
>CAMRAP010000022.1 GCA_947039985.1 uncultured Odoribacter sp. | reverse complement strand
ACTGGAGTCAGACGTGTGCTCTTCCGATCTCCACGATAAGCGGTATGGGTTTCCAATTCTTGATGACAATGAGCTGTTTGGGCGACTTATTCTAGAAATAAATCAAGCTGGATTGAGTTGGGTCACAATACTAAAAAAAGAGCAAAGTTTTAGAGCTGCATATAATAACTTCGACATAAAAAGCGTTGCATCTTATACAGATGAGGATGAAATTCGATTATTATCTGATGCTGGTATTATTAGAAATAAATTAAAAGTAAAGGCTGCCATTTACAATGCAAAGGCCATTCTAGAATTACAAAAAGAACACGGCTCTTTCAAGAATTGGTTGGATCAGAATCACCCCAGAACAAAGGAAGAGTGGGTAAAGTTATTTAAAAAGAGATTCAAATTTACTGGAGGAGAAATTGTAAATGAATTTTTATTAAGCACTGGATATCTTGAAGGAGCACACTCTCCAGGCTGCCCTATTTATGGTAAAATTATGAATCAAAAACCTGCGTGGTATCAGGTAAAATAAATTCGTTGCTTAATTGTAAATTACAATAAACATAGCACAAAAAAATGTTATTGCAACAACATTACTAGGGTGTTTTGACGTTTAATGTGTAACTTAGCATTTTAGCTAGGACACCTTATTCGAAAACAAAACAATGTATAAAAGATTTATATCAGCGAATAGTAATACAAAGCAGCTTATCCATCTAGCGCTACCTATTATTATGTCGCTACTATTGCAAATGACCTACAATATGATTGATCTTTATTGGGTGGGGCATATTAGTAGTGATGCTGTTGCAGCTGTTGGTAGTGCAAATTTCTTTGTATACTTAGGTATGGCTATTTGTAGCATCGTATCCATCGGAACCACCATAAAGATTTCTCAAGCAGTAGGTGCAAAAGATATAAGGATGCAAAATAAATACGCCACTGCATCCATGATTTTAGGATTTATCATTGGAGTGGTCTATATAGGGGTACTGCTTCTTTTTGCAGAACAATTGCTCTCATTTTTAGATATAGACAATGAATGGGTCAACGAAAAAGCGGCACTTTATCTACGAGTGATAGCTGTTGGTACACTTTTCTCGTATGCCAATGTAGTCTTTACAGCTATTCTCAATGCGCATGGCAAAACGAAGCTCTCTTTTAAAGCTGTTTTGTACGGAAATATTGTCAATATTATTCTCGATCCGATCTTTATTTTTGTATTCGATTGGGGAGTGGTTGGTGCAGCCTGGGCAACAGTTGTCTCTTGGCTTGTCTCGTTTATCTACTTTTATGCTATTATCTACAAGCGAAAATTGATCGTATTTTATGTCAAACGATTAGAAATAAGTGTCTACAAGGCACTACTAAAAGTAGGAAGTGCAGGAGCGACTCAACGTATTTTATTTACGATTATTGCCATTGTTCTGGGTAAGATTGTAGCTTCTTTCGGTACCGATGCTATTGCAGCGCAAAAAATAGGCTTGCAAATTGAGAGTCTTACGTTTATGGTTGTGGCTGGAGTGCAACAATCTCTTTCTATTATGGTTGGGCAAGCGTATGGAAGTAAACAGATTCGAGATATTCAACATCTCTATTCGTCAGCACTTAAAATAGGCGGAAGTATTGCACTCGCAACAACAGTAATTTTTTTAGTCATCCCGAGTGAATTAATTTCCATCTTTGTTGATAATCCACAGACGATCGAAATCGGTAAATATTATCTCATCATCATTGGACTTTCTCAATTTTTCATGGCACTCGAAATGGTTACGGGGGGAGCCTTTAATGGACAGGGACTAACGCATTATTCAGCAACGATTAGTGTTGTTTTTACACTTCTACGTATACCTCTTGCAATTTACTTATGTAGTACATCATTAGGAATATATGGTGTGTGGTGTAGCATCTCTATATCAAGTATTATAAAAGGGATTGTATCCACCATAATCTATCGAATGAAGTTTAGTAAACTATTAAAAGCTAATATATGATCACTCAAAGTGTATTAAAAAAGATTTCGCATGTCGTCACGAAAGGAATGTTCGGATTGGAAAAGGAGAATCTACGAGTCGATAAAGACGGGAAGTTAGCTCTTACTCCTCATCCAGCTATCTTTGGTGATAAAGAAGAAAATCAGTATATCACAACAGATTTTTCAGAAAGCCAAGTGGAAATGATCACACCTCCTCTGCCATCTATCGAAGAGGTATGTAGCTTTATTCGTACCCTTCACGATGTGGTATCGGATGAAATAGGGGATGAGCTACTTTGGCCTCAAAGTCTACCTCCACGATTGCCTAGTGAGGATCAGATTCCTATCGCTAAATACAAGGACGCGAGTAAGGAGTTAGAGGAGTATAGGAAGAGTATTGCTGAGGTATATGGAAAATATAGGCAGATGATTTGTGGCATTCACTTCAATATATCTTTAGATGATGAGTGGTTTACTGCATTACAAAAAGAGCTGGATAATTCTATTTCCATTGGTGATCTTAAAGAGGAGGTATACTTGAAAATCACTCGTGGATTGATGCGTTATCGTTGGCTTCTGATTTGGATGTTTAGTGAAACCCCTCTCGCTGAACCGAATTTTAAGGTGCGTTCTCTTCAGGATGATGAAGAGCGTTTTTTACGTTGTAAGGCAAGTATAGCACTTCGTTCTGGCCCATTAGGCTATCGTAATCGGGATAATTATATTATGGATTTCTACTCGATAGAGGGATATAATCATATTATTGAAGAGCTAGTTTCTGAAGGGAAATTACATTATGCAAAAGAGCTTTATTTGCCTATTCGGATGAAATTTTTAGATAAAGACCAAGGAAAACCCTCTTATTTGGAAGTTCGATTTTTAGATCTTGATCCACTCTCTCCTTCGGGAGTGAATGAGGAGGCTCTTTATGCCACCTATATGCTTTTTCTATATGCCTTACTTTGTGAAGAGGAGGGAGAATTTAATGAGAAGGAGCAATTGGATGCCACTTTACGTCAAGATTTGGCAGCTTGCTATGGCAGATGTGCTGACACCTCATTTCCGGAAGAAATTGCTAAGGGGGCAAAGATTACTGATGAGGCAGGCGCTGTGATCCAAAAGATGAAGCATATACTTTCTGAGCATGGAGTTTTACAAAATCCAATTTATGCTGCAACATTGGATAGGATGGAGCAACTAGCTAAAGATCCTGCTAAGCGACAAGGTATCTTATTGTATCAACAATGTAAGGAGCAGGGATTTATTGAATATCACCCAACTCTTGATAAAATAGAAGAATTAGCCTATGATCCTGCCTGTTGTAAGGATACAATAGTGCATGAACAGTATAAAGCGCAAGGATTTATTGACTTTCACCTTAATCTGGCTAAAGCATATAAAAGGGAGGCAGAGTTGAAGGGCTATCGTTTCTGGGGATATGAAAAGCTGGAGATGTCGACACAATTACTGATGCGAGCAGCACTTTGTAAAGGAGTAGGTATTGAGATTCTAGATCCTTCCGAAAACTTTCTTCGATTAAGTAAAGGAGAGAACAAGCAATTTGTAGTACAAGCAACAAAGACTGCAATTGATAACTATGCTACTGTCTTGGCTATGGAAAATAAGGTGGTGACTAAAAAACTCTTAGCAGAACAGCACATCATGGTGCCTGCTGGGGGAGAGTATTTCACCAAACACAATGCATTAAAGGATTTCTCTAGGTATCAAAATAGAGCTATTGTTGTAAAACCCAAAAGCACGAACTTCGGTATAGGTATTACAATTTTGAAAGAGAACGAAGAGCTTAGCAATTACAACAAGGCATTAGATATCGCTTTTGAACATGACAATTGTGTATTAATTGAAGATTTTATTGATGGACGTGAGTTTCGTATTTTTGTAATTGATGATGAGGTGGTTGGTATCCTGCATCGTGTACCAGCTAATGTGGAAGGTGATGGGATCCATACGGTCCGAGAACTTGTTGAGAAAAAAAATCAAGATCCTCGTCGCGGAAAAGGCTATCGTACTCCCTTGGAAAAAATAGCACTGGGAAAGGAAGAGGAGTTGTTTTTAGAATTACAAGATATGTCGTTTGAAACAGTGGTTGCGAAAGGTGAAAAACTTTATCTGCGGGAAAATTCGAATATAAGTACAGGGGGCGATAGTATTGATTTTACAGACGATGTGGATGATTCCTATAAAGAGATTGCAGTTCAGGCTGCGCAAGCAGTTGGGGCAAGAATTACGGGGGTAGATATGATGATCCAAAATATAAAAGATGCTGCCAGTAATACGAATTATGCGATAATTGAAATCAATTTCAATCCTGCGATACACATTCATTGTTTTCCTTATCAAGGAAAGAATAGGCGATTGAATTTCAAAGTCTTAACAGCCTTAGGCTTTTAATATCTCACACTAAATAATAAAAAAATTATGGTACACAAGATTTTTTCATCAACACTTTTTAAGTTACTGATTGCTGTTGTCATTGGTATGATAGCTGGTCTTTTTGCCAATGAATGGTTTATGAATATAGTAGTCACCTCGAAATATATTCTAGGACAACTTATATTTTTTATGGTTCCTTTAATTATTCTTTCTTTTATCGCCTCTTCTATTGCAAAAATGGGTATTGGAGCCTCTAAAATGTTAGGATGGGCACTCTCTTTAGCTTATGCTTCATCGATTGGAGCAGCCCTGATGGCAATGGTGTTAGGATATACCTTGTTGCCTATGCTTACCATCGGAACAGCAGCGGAGTCGATAAACGTACTACCGGGATTGGTGTTTGAATTAAGTATCCCTCCTGTAATGAGTGTTATGACAGCTCTGGTGCTAGCTATTATGGTAGGGCTTTCGGCCGTATGGACCAAATCTGTTTATGTCGTAAATATATTAGACGAACTACAGAAGATGGTATTAATGCTAATTAATAAGGTACTTATGCCAATTATCCCCTTCTTTATTGCTGCTAATTTTTGTGCATTGAGTTACGAGGGAGCTCTCACTCAGCAGCTCCCTGTTTTTATCAATGTAATGGGTATTGTTCTGCTTGCACATTTTGCTTGGCTTATTATTCTATATGGGGTTGCTGCCATATTCACGAAAAAAAATCCAATGGAGGTCGTGAAATACTATGCTCCTCCCTATTTTACAGCAGTTGGAACAATGTCTTCGGCAGCAACACTTCCTGTTGCAATTAAGGCAGCAAAACAGAGTAAGATATTGAATGATAAAACGGTTGATTTCTCGATTCCATTATTTTCTAATATACACCTTTGTGGCTCTATATTGACCGAAGTGTTTTTTGTAATGACCGTATCAAAAATGCTTTATGGAACTTTTCCAGAGCTATCTACCATGATTCTGTTTATTGTTTTGTTAGGCATATTTGCCATTGGTGCCCCTGGTGTGCCCGGCGGAACTGTTATTGCATCTTTGGGTATCGTGACTAGTATTCTGGGGTTTGATGAGGTGGGAACAGCCCTTCTATTAACCATATTTGCTCTTCAAGATAGTTTCGGTACAGCTTGTAATGTAGTTGGTGATGGTGCATTAACCATGATCATGACAAAATGTACTCCTGCTGAAGATCTCTCTGCAAAAAAAATATAAATGTCATTAAAACGAAACAAATTCAAAGTATCTTTGCTGCTATTATATTGATTTAATAGCAGTAATTAGAGAAAGATGAAAAAAATAAGTTATGTGATAGTATTATTGTTAGCCGCAGTATGCTTATTTTCACAATGCAAGCAAGAGCGTAAAGAGCAAAGAGCAAAATATGTGTTTTATTTCATTGCTGATGGAATGGGAATAAACCAAATGAATGGAGCAGAGGTCTTTCTCGCTGAAAAAAATGGAAAAATAGGAGTAGAGCAATTAAATTTCTCAAAATTCCCCGTAGCTAGCTTTGCTACAACGTATTCTAAATATAATTCAGTTACTTGCTCTGCAGCAGCTGGAACAGCTTTAGCAACGGGATCAAAAACAAAAAATGGGATTGTAGGAATGGATAGCTTAGCTAAAAATCCACTCTATAGTGTTGCCGTAAAAGCCAAGAGAGCAAATAAAAAAGTTGGAATTATAACTAGTGTTAGTATAGATCACGCTACGCCAGCATCATTTTACGCTCACCAAAAAAGCAGGGGGATGCTTTATGAGATTGCTACAGATCTTCCCAAAACAGGTTTTGATTTATACGGAGGTGCTGGTTTTTTACAAGAAAATCATAAAAAAGATAGTAGTTGTGCTAATATATACGACATCTTAAAAGATTCGGGCTATGTAGTTTTACGAGGTCTTGCAGAGTTTGAAGCAAAGCTAGGTAAAGCCAATAAAGCTGTGTTGATGCAAGAATCAAATGAAAATCCTCAAAGTTTATCTTACGCTATTGATCGCGATCCGAGTGATTTAAGTTTAGCGCAATTAACAAGGGAAGCAATTGATTTTTTAAATGCCGATAATACCGAGGGATTCTTTTTGATGGTTGAAGGTGGAAAAATAGATTGGGCAGCTCACGATAATGATGCAGCCACTACTTTTCACGAAGTGATAGATATGGCAGAAGCAATACAGCAAGCGATTGATTTTTATAAGGAGTACCCTGATGAAACATTGATCATCGTGACTGCCGACCATGAGACTGGTGGAATGGCATTGGGTGTCGGTACTTATTCTTTGAACTTTAAGGCACTACAACATCAAAAAGTTTCACTAGGACAGTTAACAGAAAAAATAAAGCAACTGCGTAAAGATCAGAAGAATAAAGTGAGTTGGGAGGATATTCAAGCTTTATTGGCAGTAAATATGGGATTTTGGGATTCTGTAAAATTAACAAAAGAGCAAGAAGCAAAGCTGAAAATAGTTTATACAGAAAGCTTTCAAGGGAAAGATGTGACCTTGGAAAAAAGATTATACTCTTCAAGTGAACCTTTAGCAAGAGAGTCCATTGAAATAATGAATAGAATCGCCTCGGTGAGTTGGGCTAGTGGCGGTCACTCAGCTAGCCTTGTTCCTGTTTTTGCTATTGGAGTAGGAGCTGAACTTTTTCAAGGAAGAATGGATAATACAGATATTCCAAAGAAAATAGCAAAGACTGCAAATTATTAAAACAGGTGAAAAGTATGAAGTTATTTATTCTCGTATCGCTATTATTTATCATACCTAATGATGCTTTTACTCAGTTAGTGACTCGAAAAGACTATGATGCTGCCTTTGCCTTGCAAATGGGTGGAGAAATTAGTATGCTTACTATCTGGGATCAACCGAAGGTTTCATTGCAGCCTATTGCAGGATTAAAGATGACTTTTCCTTTCACTCGTAAATGGTTCTTAGGTAGTGAGGTGAACTATAGCCAATTTAAATATGGGAGTCAGAAGTTTAATTTTGATATGAAGCAGATTCATATACCGATTTACTTGAAATATATGCTGAATAGCAATAAATCGAGCGTATTATTCGGTTTTTATGGTAGTTATATATTTGACTCAAATATAGTCGAGAAAGAGACTCTTTCTAACATAGAATCTTCTGACAATTTGGGGGTAGGTGTTACAATAGGATATGAATATCAAGTTGTAAAGCATTTTAATGTCATGTTTCGACTGAGTACAGGAATAAAAGAGTTGGTAAAGAATCAAGTATTCAAAGATGAAGATCTATTGCTATTACAAGCTTCTATTACTTTGAGTTATGATATTTTCCGTATAGGCGATTGTGGGTGCAATTGATCTTAGTAAAAGACGAGATATGATTAGTATTGTATCATTTTTCTGTTTTTTAGAGAAAAAACAAATGAAAATATTATCTTTGTGCAGATATAGCTTAATGATATATCAGACATTTATTCCATTTATTTGGAGCGTGAAAAGTAAATTATTTACATCTTAAATATTCTGTCTGTGAAGAAAAAACTATCTAAAGTATTAGTACTCGGTTCGGGTGCTTTAAAAATCGGACAAGCTGGAGAGTTCGACTATTCAGGTTCACAAGCGTTAAAAGCAATGAAAGAGGAAGGTATTTCTACCGTACTCATTAATCCAAACATTGCTACAATCCAAACATCAGAAGGTATTGCTGATAAGGTCTATTTTTTACCATTAACAGCTTATTTCGTAGAAGAAATTCTTAAAAAAGAACGTCCAGAGGGTATCCTTTTGGCTTTCGGAGGTCAAACAGCTCTAAATTTAGGTGCTGAACTTTATAATAGTGGAAAATTGGCAGAATACGGAGTTGAAGTACTTGGTACATCTGTTGAAGCTATTATGAATACTGAAGATAGAGACCTATTTGTTAAGAAGCTGGATGAGATTGGAATCAAAACTCCTCGTAGTGTCGCTTGTAACACAATAGAGGAAGCTAAAGAAGCTGCTATAAAGGTGGGTTTCCCTATCATGGTTCGTTCTGCTTTCGTACTAGGAGGAATGGGTAGTGGTTTCTGCTACAAAATGGAAGACCTTCAAAGTCTAGCTGAAAATGCATTTGCATACGCACCTCAAATCCTGGTAGAGGAGTCTTTAAAAGGATGGAAAGAGATTGAATTTGAAGTGATTCGTGATAAAAACGACCATTGTTTCACTGTGGCAAGCATGGAAAATGTTGATCCACTGGGAATTCATACAGGTGAGAGTATTGTTGTTGCACCAACTTGCTCACTTGATGCAGTAGAACTGAAACTACTTCAAGATATTGCAAAACAAACAATTCGCCACCTTAATATTGTAGGTGAGTGTAATATTCAATACGCATTTAACTCAGAAACGGACGATTATCGTGTGATTGAGGTAAATGCACGTCTTAGCCGTTCATCTGCTCTAGCATCAAAAGCAACCGGTTTTCCTTTAGCATTTGTGGCTGCAAAGTTAGCTTTGGGTTATGGACTAGATGAGATAGGTGAGATGGGAACTTCGAATTCAGCATACGCTGCTCCTAGCTTAGACTATATGATTTGTAAAATCCCTCGTTGGGACTTAAGCAAATTTGCTGGTGTTTCTCGCCAAATTGGTTCTTCAATGAAATCAGTTGGAGAGATTATGTCAATCGGTAAAAGTTTTGAAGAGATCATACAGAAAGGTTTGCGTATGATTGGACAGGGAATGCACGGTTTTGTTTGTAACAAAGATCTTCATTTTGAAAATCTTGACGACGAGCTAGCAAACCCAACAGACCTTAGAATGTATGCTATTGCAACAGCATTTGAAAAAGGATATACCGTTCAGCAATTACATGATTTGACAAAAATCAGTCATTGGTTTCTTGAAAAGCTAGAGAATATCTATAAATACTCTTTGGTTATTGCTCAGTTTGATAAGGTGGCAGATCTTACAGAAGAGGTGTTGAGAGAAGCGAAACGTTTAGGATTCTCTGACTTTCAAATTGCTCGTCTTGTTGAAAATCCAGATGGTAATATCGCTAAGGAGCAATTAGATGTTCGTAATCACCGTAAAACTTTAGGCGTTCTTCCTTCTGTGAAGCGTATAAAAACAATCGGTTCAAATAATGATGCAAACACCAACTACTTGTATTTTACATATGATGGTAGTAAGCATGATATAGAGTATAATAACAAGGACAAATCTGTTGTAGTTCTTGGTTCTGGAGCATATCGTATTGGTAGCTCAGTTGAGTTCGACTGGTGTTCTGTAAATGCAGTACAAACAGCTCGTAAACTAGGTTACAAGTCGATCATGGTCAACTTTAATCCTGAAACCGTATCTACAGATTATGACGTATGTGACAAATTATACTTCGATGAACTCTCTTTAGAGCGTGTTCTTGATGTTGTTGATTTAGAGTCGCCTGAAGGAGTAATGGTATCAGTGGGTGGTCAGATTCCAAACAATCTAGCGATTAGATTACACCGTAACGATGTTCCATTATTGGGTACTCCTGCTGAGTCTATCGACCGTGCAGAAAACCGTCACAAATTTTCTATGATGTTGGATCAACTAGGTATTGACCAACCAAAATGGAAAGAACTGACCTCTTTTGAGGATATCAATGCTTTCACAGAAAAAGTGGGTTTCCCTATGCTTATTCGTCCATCTTATGTACTTTCGGGTGCAGCGATGCGAGTATGTTACAATAAAGAGGAGATGGAGCATTTCTTAACTATTGCAGCTAAGGTATCCAAAGAGTACCCTGTTGTTGTTTCAGCATTTATGCAGAATGCAAAGGAGATTGAATTTGATGCAGTGGCTCAAAATGGTGAGGTGGTTGAATATGCCATCTCTGAACATGTTGAATATGCTGGAGTTCACTCTGGTGATGCTACATTAGTATTCCCTGCTCAGAAAATATATATGGAAACGGCTCGTCGTATCAAGAAGATCAGTCGCCAAATAGCAAAAGAGCTGAATATAACAGGTCCATTCAATATCCAATATTTGGCTAAAAACAATGAAATCAAGGTAATCGAATGTAATGTACGTGCTTCACGTAGTTTTCCATTTGTATCTAAGATTCTGAAGCGTAACTTTATTGAGACGGCTACTAAAGTGATGTTAGATAAAGACTTTGTAAAGGCTGATAAAACAGTATTCGATGTCGATTGTATTGGTGTTAAAGCCTCTCAATTCTCATTTGCTCGTCTACTAAATACAGACCCAATACTTAGTGTGGATATGGCATCTACAGGAGAGGTTGGATGTCTTGGTGCAGACTTTGACGAAGCAATCCTTAACGCAATGCTTGCTGTAGGTTATAAAGCTCCTAAACGCAAGATTATGGTTTCTTCTGGTTCAGTTAAGTCTAAGGTTGATATGCTAGAAGCATGTGAAAAATTGGCAGAGACTGGATGTGAAATTTATGCAACAGTTGGAACAGCTAAATTCTTGAATGAGAATGGAGTAAAAGCAATCTGCGTGAACCGCCCTGACGAAGAAGGCGGAAAAGACAATGTGATAGAGATGATTGCAAACAAAGAGTTTGACCTAGTTGTCAATATTCCTCGCGACTTTACAAACCGAGAAATCACGAATGGTTTCAAAGTTCGTCGTGCAGCAATTGATTTTAACACACCTCTTATCACTAATGCTCGTTTAGCAGCTGCATTTATCTTTGCATCTGTGACATTAGGAGAAGGAGATATTCAAATAAAAGCTTGGGACGAATACAAGTAATATTTTAATATTATACCATCAAAAAGCCCACCTTATTTTTTCAGGTGGGCTTTTGATAATATGCTACTTATCTCCATAATGACCATAAGTAGAAATGGCTATAACAACCAACTCTTGATCTTGTATTTCGTAAAGTAAACGGTGTTTAGAATCTATTTTACGAGACCAAGTTTCTCGAATATAACCTTTTAGTTGCTCTGGCTTACCTGTACCTATACGAGGAGATAGTCTTAACTCTTCAAGTAAAGAGAGTATCTTTATAACAAGTTTTTTATTCCCAGTATGTTGATGTCGAATAATATGAGATTTGACTAATGGTAGCACCATAACAGTATAAGTCATAATGCTAATTGAGATTTTAATTCATCCAATGAAATAGCAGAAACTTTGCCAGCGTGATAATCTTCAAGTTCTTGCATGGCTTTGTCGGTCTCCTTTATATTGTGAGGATTATCAAAGTATTGGTCGTTACTTGGACTTGGATTTACTCTAATCTCCTTACTTGGAGTCAGTTCTATAACACCATCTTTACTCTTAAGAGCTATGCGCTCAGTAAGCGCCATCTTTAAGTATCTACTGATATTATTTCTAAATTCTGTAACTGTAAGTAACAACATAACTAAATTTGCTTAAGACACAAATGTGTCATATTTAAGTACAAATATAAGTCTTTTTAATGGTAATGAAAAAGACTTGTATGAAATTAAATATTGGAACGAATGCAAGTAATATTATTTTGTTTTACAAAATCAAATAAATTTGATACATTGCGAATTATTTACACATCACATCATCTTGATACTGCTGTATTAGCTGGAATTGGTGCTTTTTTAGTGGTGGGATGTGGATGATATTATTTATGTATGAAGAGAGAAATGATTGAAAGTGCGATACTGAAAACTTTATGGGGTATTATATTCTTTATATTTTTATTTGGTTGTGGTGTGCCGTCTGTTAATAATGATGAGATACTAGAGCAGGCTTTTGAATTATCAGACAGATCGGTTTTAGAATCCTTAGAAAAATTGGAGCTTATTAAAAATCTAGAAGAGTTAAGCGAAGCTCAGAAAGCTAAGCATAATTTTTTAAAAGCCAAGATATACATAAGTGCGGGTAGAAATCTGCACGATAGTATTTTTAATGCGCCTATCTCTTACTATGAAAGTATAAAAGACACAGTCCTATTGTATGAATGTTTTTATTTTTTGGCTACAAAAAAGTATAGAGACAAAGATTATAGTGCATCGCTAAAATTTCTTGATAAAAACCAAAAGTTGAGTCCTTTTTTAGATGGAAATACATATTATATCTCTAATGCAAATTTACGAATAAATAACTTGCTTGGGTTGAAACGATTTCAAGAAGCGAAAGAGATTGCAACAGTTACTTTGCATAAAGCCCAAAGAAATGGTAAAATATCGGATGAGACGAGAATGTGGTTTATATTAGCAACAACAAATAGTTATATTAATATAATAGACAGTGAACAGAATTATCTAAAAGCATTGCAATTATCGAAGCAAAGAGATGACATCTATTATCAAAAGCATTGCCTTAATGCACTTACTAAGCTAATGGAAAAGAATGCTATGTACGATAAGGCTCTTTGTTATCTGAAACAATCTGAAGATATAAATACAAGTAGAGAAGAGGTTCCGAAAAAAAATTTGATAAAGTCGATGCTTTTTCACAAACAAAATGAATTAGATTCTGCTCTTCATTATGCAAAAATTGCAGCGCAGGGGAATGACCCTTTTATTGCTAGCATTGCAGTTTCTTATATTAGTGAATGGTTTGCTAATGAAGGAGATTTTTACAAGGCTTTCTATAGAAAACAGGCAGCAATAAAGATTGAAGGAAATATTGAATCGGAGATATATTACAAAAAACAGAGAGAAGAATCTGCAAAAAAAGAGTTGGAGAATAAAGCCAAAATATCAAAAATAGAGCAGGAAAAAAGGACATTACTATTTGTAACTGTTATTATTGTACTACTGTTACTAGTAGTAATTACCTATCTGTTCTTTTACAGAAAGCAACGCAAGCAGTATGAGACTTATTTAAAAAGCAAAGCGATACAATTGGAACAGGACAATCTACTATTAAATCAGTCGAAAGAGATTGGTCTACTCCGT
>CAMRAP010000021.1 GCA_947039985.1 uncultured Odoribacter sp. | reverse complement strand
ACTCCTTATATTTCTCTTCATCGGTCTCTGGTCGTTTGTTTTGTTCGATAGATTCCACTTGTGATAGTTTTAAAGCATCTGTTATTAACTGATAATTGATAACATCCCTCAACTTTTCATTCTCTTTACTGTCATTTGTTAAAATCAGATTATGACTTGGTAAAATATTACCAACAGATATATCTTCATTTAAATTCATATTAAGTAGGGCAGATATATAAGTTTTTATAGTGCAGAGATTCGTTTTATTCTGAGGACCGTATATATCAAAGGCTTTTGAACGATTTCTGGTCAATGAAGGTACAATCTGTAAAAACTTTATTCGCCTTTCCAAATAGATGTCATCCGTTTTACCATAATACCTATATTCGTTCATCCAGCTAGGTGAAGTATCCACGCCATATAGTTTATCTAAACAATTTAGGTATGTGTTTTTTAAAGCGTTAATATCTCTGAATTTATTAAAATCAAGGATTTTAGTGTAATCACTTCCTCCATCTATTATTTTGTACACATCGCCCTGTGTAGATATGTCAGCCATTGCATCATTCCACTGATTTTGTGGGATTATAGTTTGTGTGATACTTCCACTATTTTCACCTTTTATTGCCAATAAGTCTTTTAAATCTTTCAATTCTGATAGCCCACGACGAATGAGTAAGTCGAATAGTGTCAGATAAGCTTTCAATTGCTTGGCTGTTGCCTTATCCTTTGTTGGTGCAGATGCTGGCAATCCTGTTTCACCAATGCCATAATTACGGGGAAAATCAGACGCCATATTCGGATGATGATAAACATCTCGATATACACCTTTGGGCAGTGATTCACGCGAGATAGAATCATTGTTTTTCGACTTATTGTGTTGTTGATTAAGGTGGGATGAGGTTTTCGAAAAATAGATGGCTTGCATCTCCTTCTGAAAACGTTCCAATTCTATTATAACGTCACTTTTATCAATACGGATTTTTACTTTAAAGTCGCTTTGATATTTAGGGACATAAAGGCTGTATTTTTTTTTGAAATCTGTGATGATATGCTTCTTATCCCCTTCGATAGACACTAAGTAGATTGTTTTAAAGGCTTTGATTCCTTTAATCTTTTTCAGTTTATGGTATAATTCGGTATGGGTTTCTTCCTGTTTTGGAATAATCACCTTGCGGTTGTTGGTGTTAATTCCTTCCAACCACTCATCGGGAGACAAATCACTGTAAGTTTGTTCGTTTTGTTGCTGTATCTCAATAGAACCGGCTAAATATTTCTGGATAGTCCAATATATTTGAGCAAGTAGTTTGACGGCATCATTTCCGGGCTCTATGTCAATTTCTGCATATAAATGAAGGATAGGAGGGGTGCGAATGGTGATTAAATTGATATGCTCACATAAGTTCCGATTTGCATGAAAAAAATGACAGATCTGTTTTATGATATCGTTGGTGTTTGATTGATAGAAGGGGAGTCGTTCAAGCTCCACATTATAGCCTCCCTTTTTATGCTCGTCGCGAGTAAACACAACATTTTTCAATAGAGGAAATTGAGACAGTAGCAGTTTTTGATAGTCCGACAGTGTTATAGGCATTGTCGGATAAATCTCTTCTGGTAGATATAGTCCATACTTTTGGAGAGGAAAATTCCCATTTTCATCAGTCAAATAATCCAATAAATCAAAGCCCAATTTATAATCCAATTCTGTCAGAACATAATTGGCAATATCAGCAATTGCAACACCTGGTGCACTGACATTAAAATCTGTCCATATCTCTCCCGACAAATGCTGTAATTGGTCGATAGTCATTCGTTGAAGACGAGTATATAAGGCGTCTTCAATATTTTGTTGTGCTATGAATATATCATTCTCCCTCATCAATTCTTGTTTTAATTATCCTTCATCAATACACTCCCAAAGTTTAAAAATATGGCATTGAATCTCCTTGTTATCAGATATCTTTCTTCTGCATTTTACTTGTATATAAATATCTCTATTGACAACTTTCCAGCGAAACTTAATTCGACTAAACCATATCCCATAACTTTTACTTGCGGAAATTATTTCTAATTTTCGTCCGTTCCGATGGCTGACTATTGCCTCTGTAAATCTGTAATTTCCTGAGCGTGGATGCTTGTAAAAAGCCACAATACGATATGCTCTACAACCGAATCTTTGGCTTATTTCGCCATCTTCAATTGGAAGCGTATGCCAACGTCTGTCTGCATGGACTTTAAATTCCATTTTCTGTGTATCCTCTTGCTTTTTAACGGCAGTTGAAAAAAGAGTCGCACCTTCGGCATTGATCAATTGTAGCTGATTGTCATCATCTAGTATAAGCGACCAGCAAGGTTTTTGAATAGAATCAGTCTCTATTTCTTCTGAATGAACATTCAATAGGGTGTTCTTCTCTCCATGTGGAGATAAAATCAATCCATTCTCTCCACTTTGTATATAGCCATCTTCCACTATATTTGGAACAGAATCTATTAATTCTGCAAACTGTTCTCCTGTAGGAATCTTTTTGCTTTTAAAGTACTCCTTTAAAATATCTCTGTTACTTTGTTGCATATGTTTTTTATTTAATAGCCTAACCTATAATAAAATTTTCACCTATTACTGCTTTGTCAATTTCCTTTTCCAAAGCTACAGTTCTAAATATATGTGTATCCTTAGGAACAAATATGCTCCATACATATTCCCCCTTTATATAAGCATCTTCTTTATCAAAATCTATATCTAGAATTTTAGTTCCATTTACAAATAGCTCCTTTAATTCATCAATGCCTTCGTCATTGGCAAGTATTGTATATAATCCTTTGTAAGAGTAGCTTTGATTAATTTGGGGTAATGCACATTCTGTCATCCAAAGAGCAAAATACTGATTGATGTGTTTATTCATTCGCAAAATAGTCATTCCTATGTCCTGATCTTCCTTGGCAACGAATTCACATTCAACCTCTAATCTTTCATAGGTAGGATTGATGATATCTATATTTGCCCATGGCGATATATATGGTGTTAAATACGCTTTGATATCAGCCAGTAAGCAAGCTGGAGTATTCGGAAATAAAGTTTTGTCCATACGTGAGAGTACAACAATGGCTACATGATCTACATTATATTTTCCTCCACGTGGAATACAAGATACTTGTTCAATTTCAGGGAATCGTTCTATAATCATCTGTTCATAGTCCGAGGGATTAATGGCTCTGTTTCTGTGGGCACTTCTATGTGCTAATCGTGCAGCGAGGTGTTTATCATCTTCTGCCACTTTCCCTTTAATTCCAGGAGATACCTGTGTGATATCTTTGACCCAAGGCAATTCGTCCAAACTTTGCTTAATTGTTCCAATGGGCAAACTGCTACCATCTCCTCCATCTGCCTTGACGGTGATGCAATTTAAGAAGATACTGCGAACAGCTAAACATGGCTTAACGTCTCCCTTTATATTCATCAGTAACCACAGGTATCCACGTGCATCTAGATTTTCTTCAGATATCTGTTCTGGCAGTGTCAGTTCCATATATCCACTATGAGTTAAGCCATCTGTATTGTCCGATAGTGTAATAGGTATCCATTTGAATTGTTTATTATACTTCCAACTCAATTCAGGTGTATTTCCGATGGAAACACGATTTTCAAAAATATCGATTTTATAAGGTAATAGGTCGAAATAGATGCGAACAGAGTTTTCTCCAAGGGTGTTTTCGAGTCCAATTAAAAAAGAATAATCATCAAGTTTCCTTACAAGAGGTTGATATTCACATGATTTAATCGGATAGTTAAGTATGCGAGACAATGAAGACATACGGTACAACATGGTTTTGTCATCACTTGTTATTTGGTTCAATACAATAGTATGCTCTGCGGTGTAGGAGACTTCAATCTTAGATAAGCTTGGAACAACAGGGGCGAGTGGTAAAACTTTGGGTTCTTTATGGCGACTATTGTAAATCATGGTATCTGCAAATAGGCTGCGATACTCCTCCGTTCCAAAGCCAATAGATGGGGAGCTTAGTGTTACTCGAAAAAGAAGTTCCCGACTTTTGATATAGTCTCTCGTTTTCGAATGACGATTGTTCGATTGTTTGTTCAATGTAAAATCAATCCTGCAATTTTCATCTATTGAATGATTGCTGGCTTGTTTGAATAGTTCATGGTTGTTTTCTGCACTTTCGTGCCATATTTTATTTTCTTTCCAGTCCGTTTTGACTTTAAAAGATTGATTTGTAATGGGTGGGCTATATGGATAATTTTTATAGATTGCAGCAAATGAGTTACTATCACCATAAGGCAGTTGATTCCAAGTCGCTTTTAGAGTAATATGAATCAATGGCTTGATATTCATTTCCTTATTTTGAAAAACAAACCAAGCTCCTTGTTTTGCTTGTGTACCAAATGGATAAAATGGTACGTTTAAATCCTGTTCTCCAATTTCATTGCATAGATTTACATTGTGAATGCCATCTACTTTTACTTGGATAGTAATTGAATCAAAAATGCTTAACATCGCCCAATCATATGCAAACTGTTTACCCTCCTTTAGTAGTAATCTAATAGCAGGTGAGCCAGTTGCGTATGTATGCACTTTTTTATCGCATGCACTTGTCAAAGGAGCATCCTCTTCTAGCTTTATAGTGAATTGAAGCTTCTGTATTTGAGGTAAATATTCAACGAATGGTTCTAACTCCATCCATCCCTCTTCATGGCTGATATAAGATATAAACAGACCTTTCAAATGAATTTCTTCTAATCCATATTGATTCAAATCCTTTACGGATTCCTCTGTTAGATTCATACCAATAGACACGACTCTTTCACCTTCATTCAATATGAGCATTGGCGATTCAATCATCCATCCACAAGTGCTAGAACAAGAATCTTCATCATCTATAAAGAGTGGATTGATTTTTTGGGGGTCAAAAAAATCAATTGATTTATGTTGTATACTAATCACTTTTGAGTCTGCATTGCCCGCTCTTTTCAAATAGAATGAGTGCGTCTCTTTCAGTTTAATGTGACTGATTCTTGTTTGAGTTGTTGCTCGATACAAGAGATTTGTACCATCTTTATTTTTCCCGGCAAGGAATGCAGTGTCTTTAGGAATATAAGTGTCTAAAACTGAATCAATAGGGTTGATGACTAATTGCGTTATATCTGGTAGAGGATTTCTAGGTTTGGCATTGAGAATATGGTCTTTATAAAAAGTGGGCAGAGTTAGAATCAATTGATTGAATTTCTCAACAATAGTCGAGTAGTTTCGAACAAAGGTCAATAATAGAGCTAGCGACGGATCAATATCTCCGCTTTCTTCAATCTGCTTGATATATAGATCGCCCTTTTTGCCGATCTCATTTATAGTATTCAACATATTGTAGTAAGGCTGTGTCAATGAAGAGTGAGCTGGCTGTGTCAATGATTCTAAACTGAATTCGAGCTGTTTTTTGATAGTCTCTGCAATTTGTATCGACAAGTTTGTGTGGTCAAAACTTCTACTTTGTAATTTAACATTCAAGAAATTATTGATACGTCTAATCCATTCTTGTATTTTTTTTTGTAAGTCGTATGTGTATTTACTTTCTTGAATAGTACCTCCACCTTGTATGAAATTTTCTTTATAGGACTCTATATTTTTTTGTGCAATTTCAATCAAAATAGTAAATATCTGATTGTCCCATAAATTGGAGATTCCCATGCTAGTAAGCTTGCTATTTTCGTCATTAAAATAAGAAATATGATGTCCAACAGATATGACCCACTGAAAAAGTTCCTTCCAGTCGTTCTCAATAACATTGAAATCTTGTAGCCTTGCTACATTTTTCAAGTATTCAGATTGTTCTAATCCATTTCCATAATATGTTTGACGAGCTTTCATAAATTATCTACTTATTTCAGTTCCTTCATTTAGATAAAATGGATACACCATATTACTGCGTCTGTTTGTTTGTCGAATGGTATAATCCAAGTGTATCCATATCATACCACCCTCTGGCTTTATATCAAATGACACTTTATTTAATGAAATTCGAGATTCAAAGAGAATGACAGACCTTTCTATCAATTCCCTCATAATGGTTTGCGTTGTCACATCCATAATCTCAAAAGCATATTGCTTAATAGGACAACCATAGTCATACCTATGGATACGTTCTCCAGGTGTGGTACTCATTAGTGTTTGAAGACTCTGGCGGATATTTTCTTCCTCTGAAATCATCACAGTTGGTACTCCATCTTTTTTGAATTCTGGGGGGAAGCTCCACCCTTTTCCTAAAAACGATTGATTATTCATAATCCATTATATATAGTATTAACCACCAATCTGTACTGTAGGACAACCCAATACAATCGAACCTCCATGGGCTGTTGAGTCACCCATACGAGCAGCAGGTTTACCACAAATCATAACCGTAGCAGACCCTTTGATAATTGCATCTGGCGGACCAACACAAATACAATTGTCGCCCATTACAGCTGCTGGTAATTTCCCAATAAGCACAGTTGGCGCACCAGGACCGATAACAGGACCACCAACATGAGGTATGGGGGCTGGAAAAGCTGGTGTTTGCATAGGACAAGTGTGCATGTCTGTTAATCTTGCTGCTGGGGGCATAATGTGTTCTCCTTTCGTTATTAATTAATCATTACTATTCCACCTTTGACCACCGTCTGACCAGAGGCAGAAATCTCTGCTGTTGCATTTCCTTTTGCTGTAAATCCAACTTTCGCTGTTGCCTTTACATTTGCTCCATTCATTTCAATGTCGGTTTTAGCTTCAATCGTTACTTTGGTTTTAGCTCCAATTTTCACATTGGATGTAGCATCTAATGTGATATCGCCTTTGGCTTTCAGTATAATATCTTTATCTGAAGTGAGGGTGATACCATTGCTATCCATCGTTATTTTATTTTTATTTTGATCGGATAGCTCAATTGATTTTTTTTCATCGTTAATCTCAATCTGATTTTCACCTGGTGTAAGAATGGTAATTATCTTTTTCTCCTCATCAAATTCTATCTTCATTTTTTCACGAGTGACAATTGTTTTTTTTTGATTTTCAGCAGTGTAGGGAAGTGGGGAAGTCTGCTTGCTACTGTGCATAGAACCTAGTACTACTGGATGACGGGGATCATTATTGAAAAATCCAACAATCACCTCATCTTTTACCTCTGGTAAGAAGAAAAATCCAGATCCTTTAGTAGCATAAGGAGTAGATAAACGCGCCCACAACTCTTTTTTCTCTCCATTCAGCCATGGGAATTCTACCAAAATTCGATCTTCTGTAAGAGGATCCTCATTCAGTTGCTTCACGACACCCATGTGTAATCCCTCTACACCTGGCAGAAATCCTGCTGCTGGTGGAGATACGACATCTGGTTCTGAAGTTATATTTTCGGCTGAAACTCCCATTCCAACCTCTGTAATCCACTCATTATTTTCAATCGTATGAGTGACTGAACCAACAAACACATCTCCACTAAATCGTTCGCCCATGCCTTTTAGTTCAATAATACATCCAGGAACTGCACTAGCAGAGCCATAAAAACTGAACTTTCCTTGATAACGGGAAAGAGCAGCTTTAAGTGCCATACTATCAGCCCATTGTTTTAAAGAGCCTTCATCTGTTGGTGCATCACTTTGTAGCAATTGCTTCTCTCCAAGAGCAAAAGATTTGGGTTCCAAATCACCCTGTTTATTTATTGTTGGAGCTGTGGCACTCGCTTTTACCATTTTTTGAGTAGAAGAACTCCAAGATATAGCTTCGTAATCTGAAAATTGATCACTTGTTGAAAGTCCACCATCAAAACTAATTAAATCTATTCCATAGGTAACAGTTAATACGGCAGAGGCACTGACTTTAGGCTTTGCCACCGTAATCTTCTTTCCGATAACTGATATAAATAAACCGTTTACATCTGCACGAGATAGGGCAAAGTCCCAATCAGTACAGTAGTATTGCACTAAAGTAGGGTATTCGTAAGCTGTACTATCCGCTGTTACCGTTCCATAAGGAGTCAATACTTTCTTTATGATATCACCATCTTTTTCCTTTTCAAAGATGGCATTCTTTCGGCCTTGTGTTGCAGGATATGCACAGTCTCTACACTCCACAACCATATGAGAATGCAATCCCTTTTCAATAGATATGCGCACATCAATAATGAATCCTTCAAAGAGAGTCTTCTCAGCCTTTATATTTCCAATATCCAAACGAATGCTAGTGCCAGGCTTAAAACTACTACTATCTGTTTCTTCAAAAGTCTGCTTATCCATGTTGCCTGCATTAAATTTCAGGGTAGCTTTTCCTATGCGATTAAGGCTTAAATGGACAAAGGCATCAGTTAGTTGATAATTATCTGTCAATTTTTTACCATCGCAATATACGCTATATGCAAGTACTCCGATTTCTTTTGAGGGGGAATCTGCCATAACTTATCCTTTTCTTAAATGTGGAAATAATAGTTTCGTTCCTGCTGGAATATCTCTGAAACCATTTAGTGAATTGAATCGAGCAAGCTCCCCAACTAGTAGTGAATTATCATATATCTGTTGGCAAAGAGCAGCTAAAGTATCACCCTCTTTAAGTACGATCACTCTTGACATATCGGGCGATAGCTTTCCATTTTTTTTATTCTGTTCATTTTTCTCACAGTAACCAGAAAAAGAGAGAGAGACCTTTGCTCGAAAAGGAATTCCTTGGCTATTGAACAGTTGATAATCAACATCCATATTCTGTAACTGCCCCTTAAACAGTATCTCTCCGTAAGCAAGCTTTACATAGGGAGGACGATGAGCTTCGCTACTATATCCATAAAGATGAGCCTCTATATTGGAAATAATATCAGATACTTTATCACTCTCCAAAGTTCCCTCTACAACTCCTGTACAATCAACAATAAAGTCAAAACTCATTGCTTCGGGACCATAAGAATTAAAACTATTAGCACTGTTTGAGCCTCCAGCCTCTTTATCTTCATTATATTTAATTTCCTTCTTTAAGGCGAAACTAGATGGATTGATTGCCAACGAAAGTTCACCTAAATATTCAGCGGTAAATTTTTCATCGGTATATGATAATATCTTAACCTTTTCCTTTGATTTTCTCATACATCATTTGCGTATATTATCGTTCACGTTTTCTGACATTCAACTGTTTGGGTTTATTTTGTGACAACTTTAAAACAACATCATTTACTATTTTAGCATAAACACGACTTGAAATATCATACTCTGTAATAATCTTCTTTTCCACAGTAGTCTTTACTTCTATCTCTTTTATTACAATTGCCATTATTTTTTTCTTTCTAAATGGTCATAAACCAATGTTAGTGTCTCTATAACTAATTTGCTGTCATCTGCTTTAAACGGACTTACGCTCATCTTTTTAGGATAAGCATTGGTGCAATGCCAAACTGCAACGACGGCTCCCTTTTCATCGACTAGGCATATTGTAATATTGCAGGTCTTGATGAAACCATCAAAATCAGTGCATTGTTTTATCCATTTTGACAAATCATCTGGTGTTGCATTCATAGCTCTTGTTAAGACTAGGTCCGGATGCTTTGTTTTTGTCGGATATCCTTGTTCATCAAATACCATTTCAATATCAAGTCCATTTATTTCAGAAAAAGAAACATTACATTGGACTCCACCGAGAAAACTGACTCGAAAGTAAAATGCTACAACTGGAGTCCATGTGATGTTATTAGATGATGTCTGTTTTTTAGGCATACTTAGTTGCTCCTGATTTACTCTATAGTAATGCCTTCATGAACAAAAATCAAGGTCTCCATAGCTGCTTCTGTGCCCGTATCTGCTTTGAAGCCCTCTACGGTTATCTTCTTTGGCCAAGCATTGATTAGTTTCCAGGTCTGTGCAGGAGCTCCTTCTTGGTCAAGCAGGCTTATTGTTACACCAACACGTTTAATCGTGTTTAATTTAATTTGTCCAATCCAATCCCACAGTTTTTTGTCATTCTGAAAGATCCCTTTTTTCAAGGTGATGTCCCCATGTTTCCTTAAACCGGGCATTTTAAGTTTTGTAAATTCTTTACTGTCACCTGCACGATATTCGATGACATCGAATTCCATATCCAATCCTGAAATCTCTTTGAACGATAAATCGCCTACATCTTCTATACTCACTTTGAAATAGAATGCCGGTAGTGGCCATAATTGAGTACTGTCCGTTACTTGTGCTTCACCTGCCATAATCTTATATTTAAATTGTTAATAATGTTTTTTTAGCTTTTCTGCATCTGCTGTTGGAATGTGATTTCAATAAATTCAGCAGGACGAGAGATTGCCACTAGAACAGTAATACGCATAATACCCTCTAGTATATCTACGCCCGTCATGGTGTCTCCCAATCCAACATGTACGCTATAAGCATCCTCTGGTGTTGTACCTGCTAAACCTCCACGTTTCCAAACACTTCTCAGGAAATTATCAATCATACATTTCATATTCAACCATGTATTTGCTTCGTTCGGCTCAAAAACATATGCACGAGCAGCATTCTTTACTGATTCCTCTAAATAAATCATTGTACGGCGTACATTGATATATCTCCAATCCAAAGAGTTCCCGTCTAGCGTCCTTGCTCCCCAAACCTTAACTCCTTCGCCGATAAAACTGCGTATAGCATTGACAGCTTTACCAGTTAAAGGAACATTTAAATCCTCTTGTTCTGCATTGGTAATGTTTAGAGTAGGCTTGATGACATTGTTGACAGAGATGTTTGCTGGAGCTTTCCATACACCACGAGTATTATCAACCAGTGTATACAGACCTGCCATTGCTGCCGAAGGAGGCAATAGATTAAGATTTTCTTTAATCGCTTTAAGAATTAGTTGATAAGCACCCCAATTTTGCAGTAAAGCACAATGAAGGTCAATTTTATCTTGAATCTTATCTTTCTCCTCTTTCTCTTCTGTAACAGCTACGCCAGCATCATCTATACTTGTTATTTTTGTAGGACTAATGTTGCTTGATATATATGTGGAAAGGGCTTTACTTCGGTCATCACCAGCATTGAGAAGTTCAATAACCTTATCCATGCTACTCCATATAATATTCTCTTCTGTAATTTCACTATCAGATATAACAGATGTTGCTAGCCATGGATAATAAGCAGCACCGAAATCAAGTTGATTTGCGCCAATATTTATTCTAAAAGGAGTGATATAATCAACCACTTTTCCTTCTTCAGGGTATTTATTCATAAATACATCCAGAATCGCAAAGCGATTTCTCATGTCTAATCCACAATGTTTCAACATCGCTTGCTGAATTTTTATACAATCTTCTTCGGGAAGATTTATGGCTTCAGGAACGACGATCATTGTTGGCTCCATCTCTTTTTTCAATATTTCAAAAGCATCAATGATTGCATTCGCTTTGGGTTCGCTTTTAAAATCACCCACAGATACGATATAACATGGACCGCCACCATTAGCAAAGAACAGTCTAAGATTGGAATAGAGTGTATACTCATTATTTACTAAAATACTGAATGAACCACAATTAGGGGTAAGCACTGTCAGGGTCTTCTCTGTTGAAGCACCCTCTTTAGCTATATCAATCGTGAATGTTGGTATGGGTGCTCCCCCAAAAAATGATTGATATTCTCCCATAGAAGAAATCTTTCTGGGTTTATTTGTTAATGATTCTGTTCCATTCAATGCCTTCTTTGTGTAGCCAATAAATGCAGGGACTGCTGTTGCAACCTCCACTACTGAATTCGGAAATGCGCTTTTCTCTACGATATAAACGCCAGGGGTTTTCATAACTGCCATCTCATTTTAAGTTTTAAGTGATACAATAGATATAGGATGATTTGTTTTATAATTAATAGTAAACAATTTGTCGGATAATATCTGAGCGCTCTGAAATAAATGCTCCAAGCACTGGATATTGTAACTGTTTTATCAGCACTCGTTTCATCATAGGTTCTTTACGAACAATTTCTACTAAGCTGAATAGAAGTTCATAATGTTCTTTCATAGGGATAGATGATTTTGTGGTAGTACTAAAAACGGGATGTGAAAAAAGCTCCATTTCAACCTTTTTAATTTGGCTGAATGCAATCTGATTGTTTCCGTCTTCTATCTTTAAGTTTCTAGTTGATTCTCCATTGCGAGATGTAAGTAAATATTCCCAACGTACTTTCGGCGTGCGAAAAGCTAGTGTGTTGTTTTCTGTTTCTCCTATTTTAGCCTTTTCAAACATTTGGTTTGATAACTGAATATCAATAGAACATAGATTGTTTCCTTTTCGTTTTATAGTTGTACAGTGCATCGCCTTGCTTGCCTCTACAATGTTTTTTTTACAAGGCATATTCAAATGATAGGTATATCTAGTTTGATAATTCTTCCAATCTGTAAAATAGACAAACTTTGGCTCTAATAATACCATCTCTAATTTCAGTATATCAAATTCGTCAAATACACCGGCACCGGCACAATCCCCAACAATAGCCCATTCATTTTCTCTTATTTGCTTAAACATAAGATTCCTACGTTTCATGAGTAAAATACCCTCAGTGGTGATGCCTAACTGTATGGCACGACAAATATTGTGCATATAATAGTCATGCTCTAAGCGAATCGTAAATATAGATCTATAGTCAGTCATGATATTTTAATTACATATCTATTATTGGGTTAGCAAGTTCCTTATTTGTTTGTCGAATCTCCCTAGCATCAAATACAAGTCCTTTCAGTTTGCATAATATGGAGGGGTAGTATTGCCCTCCAAGGCTTGTCCAAGTATTATTTAATTCTTGTGATGATGGGGATACAATCTCAAGCGTATAGCTTGTTCTATTATGTACAAAGCTTGGAGTTGCCTGCACAAATAGTAATGTCTCTGACAATACAGATAGAGATTCTATGTATCTTTTTTCATCATACACAGCAGCCAAAATAAGATTTAAATTCATATTTAGCAATGGAACACCTTCTGTACCAATGCTTGAACGATTATTGCGAGTGGAGGAAATGCCGATAGCACTTTCTCGTTCAATGCCTACAAGGGATATCAGTAATTTATTTTTTTTAGTCTCAGAGCTAGCGTCAATAAATGCAATTTCTACGATTCCTTCTGGTTGAGGAAACCTTTCTCTTAGAAATTCATCCAATCGTTCAGCATAATATATTAGAATATTTTTTATCATAGCTTCACTTTAATTATTAGCACCACTTAAGCCTATATAAATAATTTTCAGTATCTTTGAAATGGTGATGTGCTATATAGGCTTACAAATATCGCATTAATACGCGAAAACGCAAACATTTTCGCGTAAAAACGCGAATTGGTTTAATTTATAATTATGTCTAATACAATTTATCTAAGAATAGAAAGGATAGTAAACGAATTGTTTAATGGTAATAAATCGGAGTTTGCTAGGAATATAGGTGTTAGCGAGTCTGGGGTACGTAGTTATTTAACAGGAACGATTCCCAATGCGAATGTGTTGGAGAAAATTGCAAGTAATCTCGGAATATCTTGCGAATGGCTTGTATTAGGGCAAGGTGATATATTTGCTCATTCAATAGGTATAGAAGGTGCTCTTGATGATTTACCAATAGAAGATAAATTGTTGGCAATCATCAAAGA
>CAMRAP010000020.1 GCA_947039985.1 uncultured Odoribacter sp. | reverse complement strand
CATAACCGTCGAAGATTTAAAGTCAGCTCTTAAAGATCAGAACCGAGAAACGGCAGCTGGAGAGTTTGGATTGCAGCCCATGAATGATGTTGATATTACATTGCCCATCTCAACTCAAGGGCGATTAGAGAATGTCGCTCAGTTTGAAAATGTAATTGTGCGCGCTAATGCCGATGGTTCAGTGATTCGTTTGAAAGACGTTGCTCGAGTATCCCTAGAATCCTCTAGTTACAATAACGAAAGTGGAATGAATGGAAAGAACTCAGCTATTTTAGCTATCTATACACTTCCTGGAGCAAATTCTTTGGAGGTGGCCGATAGAGTTCGTGAAGAGATGTCGCGCCTGAGTAAGAATTTTCCCGAAGGCTTAACCTATGCTATTCCATTTGACATCACAGAGTATATCACCCAATCGATCGATGAAGTATACAAAACACTTTTCGAAGCCATCTTATTGGTTATATTAGTTGTGTTTTTATCGCTACAGAGTTGGCGTGCCACCCTTGTTCCTACCATTGCAGTGCCTATATCGCTTATCGGTACCTTTGCATTTATGCTACTATTCGGCTTCTCAATTAATTTATTGACTCTTTTAGGTCTGATTCTAGCCATCGGTATTGTAGTAGATGATGCGATTGTGGTAGTTGAAAATGTAGAGCGGATAATGGAAGAGGATCATATAGGCGCTCGCGAAGCAACTCACAAGGCAATGAAAGAACTGTCTGGAGCATTGATTGCCACCTCGCTAGTACTAGCCGCAGTATTTATACCCGTCAGTTTTTTGAGTGGTATTACAGGTTTGTTATTTCGTCAGTTCTCAATCACCATTGTTGTATCAGTACTGATATCTACGGTTGTGGCATTAACCTTGAGTCCTGCTATTTGTGCATTGATATTGAAACCACGCGTACGGAAAAAGAATATTGTGTTTAGACGCATTGACTCGTGGCTTGATGCAGGGAATCATATATATATCGGCTATGTACGTAAAGCAATAGGTAATCCTCGTAGATTGTTGGTTTTATTTGCTATGATTTTAGGCTTTACAGCTATATTATCCCGATTCACCCCCTCTAGTTTTATACCAGAAGAGGATCAAGGATTTTTTAAAGTTGAGATTGAACTCTCGGAAGGTGCCACACTTTCTCGTACCCGTGAAGTGGCAAACAGAGCCATCGAATATTTCATGAGTCAACCAGCAGTTGATTACGTCTTGAATAATACAGGTTCTAGTCCGAGTATCGGAACCAATCAATCAAGAGCTGAACTGACTGTCATTCTAAAACCATGGGGAGATAGAGAAGACAAGGAGTCGCAATTGAGTACTGTTATCGATGCAGCAAAAAAAGAGTTTTATTATTATCCAGAGGCGATTGTTCATATCTCACGCCCACCAGTCATTCCGGGTTTAGGAAATGCAGGAGGTTTCGAGTTGCAATTACAGGCTCAGTCTGGAGCAACTTGGGAGCAATTGATTGCGGCAACAGATACATTACTTATCATGGCCGATAAGAGTAAAAAATTAACTGAAGTTTCATCGGCTTTGCAGTCGGAAATCCCACAGTTACATTTTGACTTAAATAGAGATCGAGCGAAGTTTTTGGGCATACCCTTATCGGATATTTTCTCAACCATGAAAGCCTTCTTGGGGTCTGTATATGTGAATGACTTTAATATGTTTAATCGCATCTATAAAGTTTATATCATGGCAGAAGCCGACTATCGTAAACATCCTGATAATATCGGACTGTTTTATGTCAAGGCATCCAATGGTTCAATGGTACCCCTTAAAGCATTAGGAAAAACGGAATACACTACTGGTCCTGGAACCATAAAACGCTTTAATATGTTTAATGCCTCCATCATCAGAGGTCGTGCTGCTCAGGGGTACAGTTCGGGGGATGCTATGGCTGAAATGGAGAAAATAGCTGCCGAAGTTTTACCGAAAGAGATTGGAATCAGTTGGAGTGGTTTATCATTGCAAGAAAAGCAATCGAGTGGACAAACAAGTTCAATCATGTTTTTGGTTCTATTAGTTGTATTTCTATTCTTAGCGGCGCAGTACGAAAGTTGGATTGTACCTATATCAGTCCTACTGACACTCCCATTAGCTGCATTTGGTGCTTTTTTAGGCATTACAATAACTGGCTTGGAAAATGATATTTATTTTCAAATCGGATTGGTCACCTTGATGGGACTAGCGGCTAAAAACGCCATTTTGATTGTAGAGTTTGCCAAAACGATGATTGATGAGGGAATAGCCGTTGAAGTGGCTGCCATTAAAGCAGCCAAGATGCGTTTTCGTCCATTGATTATGACCTCTTTGGCATTTGTACTGGGGATGTTACCCTTATTATTATCTACTGGTCCGGGCTCTGCTAGTCGTCACTCAATAGGTACTGGCGTATTTTTTGGCATGTTGTTCGCCATCAGTGTAGGTATTGTTTATGTGCCCTTCTTTTTTGTATTGGTTTATCGCATAAAGGACAAATGGCTAAAATTAAAAAGACGGAAATGGTAAGAAAATATATATATATCGTTATGGCTGTGGTTCTAAGCATAGTAAGTTCTTGTAGAATGGGACAGAATTATGTTCGACCAGAACTCCCTTATGTGGATTCATTATTGCAGTTTACGCCAGATAGTGTCACTTATGCTGATATGCCTTGGTGGGAAGTTTATACGGACACCTTGCTGGTTGATTTAATTAACACAGCTTTAGCCAATAATCAGGACCTTAATATTGCAACAGAGCGTGTACGCGAATATATGGCTTTGCGTAAAGTGGCTGTTAGTGATTTATACCCTAGTCTTGACGCTAAAGTTGAATATAGTGGTTCTTCGAATAAAAACAGCGAAGGGGTACGTGTGTCAAGTAATCAGTTTGAAGCTCAAGCAAGGATTAGTTGGGAGTTGGATTTATGGGGAAAATTACGCCGTCAAAAAGAAGGTGCAACGGCTGATTTGAGGGGTATTATAGAGAATAAACATACTGTTGAAATGTTTTTAGTTGCTGAAGTTGCTGAACAATATTTTGAGATTGTGGCATCAAATAGTAAATTGAATATCGTTAAACAAACTATTGATGCTCGTAAGGAGGCTGCTCGAATTGCATTGTTACGTTTTAAAGGTGGAATGACATCTGAAATCGCTTATAGGCAAGCAGAGGTGGAGCTAGCTGAATCGCAAGTTCTTTTACCTGCAGTTGAGCAGGAGATTGTATTACAGAATAACATACTCTCCTTTTTGCTCGGATTGCCTCCTTCTTTAATTGTGACCAGCTCGAAGTTAGAGGCCAATTATTTGCCAGACTATATACCCGTCGGTTTGTCGTCCACTTTGATTAATAGAAGACCTGATATAAGAGAAAGCGAACAGGATTTAATCGCTGCCAATGCCAATGTAGGTATTGCTAAGGCTGAATTTTTTCCCTCTTTAAGTTTAACAGGAGATTTGGGATTTGAAAGTGCTGATTTATCCAACTTTTTCCGTACACCTATTTGGGGACATGCTGCCAATTTATTGTCACCTGTTTTTCAGTATGGAAAAAATAAAGGTCGTTTCGAAGCTGCTAAGGCTGTACGGCGTCAGAAAGTGTTGGCATATCAGAAATCTGTATTAAACAGTTTTCGAGAAGTTAGTGACGGAGTCACTCGTTTTCAAAAGGCAAAAGTCATTCGTAAATTGAACGAAGAATTAGAGATTTCAGCCAGGAGCTATCTAAAATTAGCGAACCTTCAATATATAAATGGAGTCGTAGCCTATATTGATGTATTGGATGCTCAACGTAAGTTTTTTGAGGCTGAGATTGACTTAAATACGTCTGTGCGTAACGAGTATTTGTCATTGGTCAGCTTGTATAAAGCTTTAGGTGGAGGGTGGAGTATAATCCCAGCCGCTAATTAAACAAGATTTCAGTGTAAATACAGACCTTTTTGTCTTTACAATCAGAACGGTGTTCTACACTGCTGCGATACATTTTTCGCTCTAATGAATATATCTATCAATTAGTCTACTTTTAAAAGTCAAAATCTTAGATGTACATTACATATATATCCAAAGATCAGATAAGGTATCTAACCTTAACAAGTTGTCTCGTTTTGGGGTACATTATAATATAGCACCAACACGATACTGAGAGTATGCGGGTAAAAACTTGCGAGATATTTATGATGAAACATATACATTGGAGGAGTAAATACAAACAAAATAAAATCAAGCTCGTATATAGTTGGGTATATATGATGCTTTCGAAACCTCACTTGAGACGATTTTAAACAATGTATGTCTCAAGTGAGGTTTTTGTTTCTTCATGAATAAGCAACCAAATACCACAAATGATGATGAAAAGTACAATTAGTTTAATCGTGTTATATGGATTCATGTTCATTGCTGCCTCTTGTAGCAATGAGGTTCATACCCCAGCTCCGGATCCAGAGCCCGAATTACCAGAACCCTCACTACCCATAACTGAATTTAAATCAATGGCTCAGGCTGTATTACTCGATTTGACAGAGAGAGAAGATCCTACTGATAATGCTCGGCAACTCTATTCTGCGCGTCATATTTTAGAGGTGTCTGGGGTGCCATATTTAGAAACTAGGGATGTGGAGGTAGCATTGGAGGCTAGTTTAATACTGATCTCTTCACCTATTAATGTGGGGCTACTTACTCCAGAAGAGATCACTTTATTGAATAATTGGACGAATAATGGAGGTGTTGTTATTTCACCTGTTTGTAAAGATGAGGCTCTACAAGCCTTATTTGGGTTTTCTGCTTCGCCTAACTATCATAAAAATCGCTATCTGATGAGTTGGGTGTCTGGCTCATACCCTGAACTGGCTTATTTTGATCATGAAAATGAAAAAACAATATCTCTTGGAGAAGATAATGGAGGTAATAATGTCATAAAAACGTATGGATATTCTCTCAATGAGACGGCTAAAGCATTAGCCTATTTTGACACTGACGAAGTAGCTGTTATACGGAATATCAAAGGAGAAGGGCGTGCATATTTATTTGGAGTGGAGTGGAGAGATGTGATTCAACGTCCCCAGTTGAATAGAGATTTTGAAGCTGAACGCGTATATTCTAATGGGTTTGAACCTTCTGCTGATGTATTTCCCTTATTTGTGCGTTCGGTTTGGAATGATATACATCCTGTTTCTGCTTGGAAGCATACGATTCCTGATGCTTATAAAACAGTATTGATTCCCTCGCATGACGTAGATGCTACATCGGGCTATAATTTAATGGGGAGTATGTCAGATTATGAAAAATCAGTGAATCTTAAATCTATTTATTTTATGACAACTCGTTATTTTAGAGATGATATAGCTAAACCATATTATACAGAAGAGAATATCGAGTTAACTCGGAAATTGATTGCCAATGGACATACGATAGGGTGTCACTCTGTTGGTCATTTTCCTGACTTTTCGAATGATGATTTGTTTCCATTGGGGTCTTTGTCTGTAACAAAAGAGACGTACAATCCTCAATACATTGATGGCAAAACAGAAAATGCAAGCACATATGGCGAACTGAAAGTTTCTAAAGAATTGCTAGAAGCAGATTTAAATGTAAATATTCGCTCCTTTCGTCCAGGGCATTTGCTCACGAACTCATTTGTGACGGAGGGATTACGCAATTTGGATTATTCGTTTCACACTGCTTTTACTGCTTGTGATGTGTTAACTGGCTTCCCTTTCTTTGAACGAATGGGGCAAGATTGGGGGGGAGAGCTAAGCACTGTTATGCAAATACCTATACATACGAGTGATGTCTTTAAGGGGGATAATATCTCTGAAGAGAATTATCTTCAAAAGGCAGATATATGGTTTGATGTATTAAATTCTCATAAAAACAACTATGCGCCTTGTGTACTCCTTGTGCATCCCAATAGGGATTGGAAAACTTATGCCCAGCAAGCTTTGATTGATAAAATGGATAGGACAGAGTGTGGATTATATAACTTTGAGGCGTATGGCGATTTTTGGATAGCTCGCAATGATTTTAAATTCGAATTTGATTATCAAGCAGAGGAGCAGCGGTTAATTATTAGAGCATCGAAAACTAGTATTGGAAAATCGGCTACAATAGGGGTGATGGTGGAGAGTGAATTACCCATTAAAAGTTATCATTTGATAGATAATGATTTCACCGAATATCCTGTCTCTGTCACTTCATTTGGAGTCAATAAAAATCTAGTTCTCATCAAATAATGGAAGCTAGTTATACCATCTTCCATTTGCATAAATAAAGATGGAAAGGATGATAAGATGATATTGTTATTATAGATATATTTGTATTTTATTTAAGGTGTATAGTATAAGATTTTCCCTTAGATATCATATTGAAATAAATAAATGACAAAATTAGGTACAGACAAAATAGGCTCACTACTTTTAAAATTAGCTATACCTGCAATCATAGCACAAGTCGTGAATCTATTGTATAATATAATAGATAGAATATACATCGGCAGAATGGCAGATGGCGAAGTGGCAATTGCTGGGGTGGGGGTTACTTTTCCGATCATCATCCTGATAGGTGCCTTTAGTCTGCTATTTGGAATGGGGGGAGCACCAAGATGTTCGATGAGATTAGGGGCAAAAGATAGAGAGGGGGCTGAGGAGGTGATGACGGCTAGTTTCATGATGTTAGTGGTGGTATCTATCTTTATAACTACTTTGTTTTCGATATTTTCAGAACCTCTTTTGTTTTTATTTGGAGCCAGTGAGGTGACAATAAGCTATGCTACTGATTATCTAAGCATATATCTTTGGGGTACCATCTTCTCTCTGATTGCTATTGGTATGAATCCCTTTATAAATACACAAGGCTTTGCACGGACTAGTATGACTACTATACTTATCGGCGCTATTATCAATCTAGTTTTAGATCCCATATTTATATTTACGCTAGATATGGGGGTGAAAGGTGCTGCCTATGCAACAGTTATATCGCAAGCTGTATCTGCTATCTGGGTAATCCTTTTTTTTAGATTCAAAAGAGATGCTTTAAAGTTAAGAAGTCGTTTTATGCTTCCTAAATGGAGTGTGGTGTGGAGTATCATATCACTAGGTATTGCGCCATTTACCATGCAAAGTACAGAGTCCTTGGTGTTGATTTCCTTAAATACACAGCTTCTAAAATATGGTGGAGATTTGGCAGTGGGTACCATGACAATCTTAACCTCACTTCTACAAACAGCCACTATGCCACTTCAAGGTTTATCACAGGGACTACAACCTATCGTAAGTTATAATTTTGGGGCAGGTGATCTAAAAAGAGTAAGGCAATGTATTAAACTTGCTTTGCTATCTGGTGGAAGTTATATATTTCTGCTATGCACCATGTTGATCGTATTTCCTCGTAGCTTTGTAAAGATATTTACAACAGATAGTCAGTTGATAGAGATGACTGCATCTTTTATACCGATCTACTTTTTGGGTGTGTATATATTTGGATTACAGATCATCTGTCAACAAGTGTTTGTTTCTTTAGGACAAGCTAAGATTTCATTATTTATTGCTATTCTTCGTAAGATTGTACTTCTAGTGCCACTTATATATATATTGCCTAACTTTTTTGAAGATAAACAGTTTGGTGTAATAATAGCTGAACCGATATCAGATATAACTTCAGCTATCACGGCAATCACGATCTTCATTTATTTTTACAAAAGACGCTTACACTAGCTTGATCGTTCTTTTGATATTTGTTTTTTTGACTTTACTGTAAAATGCATATTCATAGTACGATTTTTTCTTTTTACGCTTATCTTTGTAGTCTTATTGGAGCGATAAAAAATATGAGAAATGATAGAATTTAAGGGAGTTTCAAAGTTTTTTTTAGAACAAGCTGTTTTAAAAAACTTTTCATATACTATTCATGAAGGGATGAAAGTCTGCATTAGAGGTCGTTCAGGCTCAGGCAAGAGCACTATATTTAATCTTATTCTTGGATTTGAAATACCTGATGAGGGTCGTATTTATTACAAAGATACACCACTAGATGGTAAGATGATATGGAATATACGTAAAGAGATTGCTTATGTCAGTCAGGATTTAAATATAGGGCAGGGTAGTGTTCAAGAGCTATTTGATGAAACTTTTAATTTCAGAAATAATATAATCTATAGAGAGGATTATATACGAGAGATACCTGATTTATTAGACGAGTTTCACCTAGAGATAAATGTTCTCAGTAAAAAAATAGAAAACTTATCAGGAGGAGAGAAGCAAAGGATTGCAATTATAAATGCGCTCCTTTTAAAACGTAAATTTTATTTGTTGGATGAATGTACGTCAGCACTTGACACCTCTTTAAAGGAAAAAGTGATGAATTATTTCTTGTCTCAGCCAGAAATAACTGTTTTATATATTTCGCATGACAATATGGATTATGAAGGGGTGATTAATATAAATTTAAACGAATGGATATCATAGATTTGTCTTTGTCTTCACTATTGATGGGTGGGCTCTTGTTGCTTGCTCCTATTCTTGTGATGTCATTTTTTAAACTAGGGTTGTCAAAGTCTTTGGTGATTTCTGCTTTACGGATGTCGGTGCAACTCGTGTTAATAGGTGTTTTTCTAAAGTATTTATTTGAATGGAATAATGCGTGGATAAATATTCTTTGGTTTTTGCTGATGATTCTTGTCGCTACATTTACGATTGGGGGACGTTCTAAACTCAATATGAAAATATTTTTTGCGCCTTTGCTCGTTTCATTTGTAGTGGTAAATATATCTATTCTCTTATACTTCAATTTTTTTATTGTAAAAATTGATGGTTCCGTATTTGATGCACGTTACGTCATTACGATTGGTGGAATGGTGCTGGGAAACTCTTTACAAGCAAATATCATCGGTTTGGGAAGTTTTTACCAGTCGGCAAAAAAAGAGGAAAATTTATATTTATATAAACTATCGCTCGGTGCTACTAAATTTGAGGCGTTAAGACCATTCCTAAAAAATAGTTTTATCTCTGCTATAAATCCCACTATTGCATCTATGGCAACAATGGGTATTGTTTCTCTTCCTGGCATGATGACTGGACAGATATTGGGGGGATCCCTGCCCGTTGTTGCTATTAAATACCAGATTGTGATTATGATTGGAATTATTGCAAATACGGTGTTGTGTCTTATCTCCGCCCTTCTACTATCCTATAATCGCGCTTTTAGCCATACGGGTAAACTGAAGAATGATATCACCACTGGGTAGGTAGAGGGAATAAAAAAAAGAGGACCAATCTTTGAAATTGAAACCTCTTTTTTATATGCTTATAATTTATTTTGAGCGTGTTTATTTTGAATCCTTCATTAAGAATTTATCATATAAGAACAAGGCAAGGGTTGCTGTCATTCCTATAGCAAGAATAACTAACCATAACTTTGAAGGATTGTATGTTTCCCATAATGTATTCGTTAGTTGCATTGTTGTCATATTCATTTGTTGAGCAACTTGTTCAAAATATGCATTGATCGATAGTCCTTCTGGTATGTTGAGATTATTTTCTGCAACATACATCTTAACAAAGGTCACTTTATCCGACATGTTTTGGTAAACTGGGCCTGAAATATAGCCAGCAAAAATACTTCCCAAAAATACAGGAATAAATGAATAGCCCATGTATAAAGCTTTTTTATCAGATGGTGCAATTCGACCAATGTATTCTGTGATTTTAGGTGAGCCTGCCATTTCTCCTAATGCAAAGATTAGAATAGCTACCATCGTAAATACAACATCTTGAGAGAAGAGAGTTAATGCCATACCTATGGTGCAAACAAAAAAACCTGATATCATTGAGTGTAAGGGTTTTAACCTCATGACAATGCTGGATACAATGATTTGCAATGCAATGATGTATAAGGCATCTAGATTTGTGACAAATTCAGAATTCATTACTCCTGGTGCGAGACTGTAATTTTCGCTAATGAAAGGGATATGGGTATGAAAAAAACTGTACATACTACTGGTGTCAACCCACTGAGAAATAAATACAGGAAGGGTATAAAACAGTTGATTATACATGGTCCAGAAGCCAGCAACAATCACAAGGAAGAGAATAAACTTCACATCCTTTAAAATTTCGCTCATATTCTTAAATATATCTCCAAAAGTTTGAGATAATGATGTGTTTCTAACGTTTTTGGGTTTTTCATCTCCAACTTCTTTATAAAAAAACAGCAGAATAAAGTTTAAAGCAATGATCCCAGCAGATATGTAGAATATCATATGTGATGATCCTTTGAATAGTAAGGTAACCATAGGTCCGAAGAATGCTCCTATATTGACCATCATATAGAATATACCAAAACCGATAGAAGAAGTTTCTGCTGTAGTTGTTTTAGCAATTGTTGCTGAAATAACTGGCTTGAAGAGAGCTGCTCCTAATGCAAGATATAGATACATGATGAAAACACCTGTAAATGTATCGAACATGGGTAGTAATATAAAGGCAGAAATGTAGATGGTAAAAGAGAGGTAAAGTATCTTTTTGTATCCGTATCTATCTGCAATGGCACCTGTTAGAATAGGAAGGAAATAAAGAATACCCGTACCGACTCCCATGAGCATACCTTTTTGACTATTTGAAAATTCAAGTCCTCCTGCATCAGAAGAGCTTGTTAAATAATTGGCAAAAAGCATGAAGAAACCATACCATGCCCAGCGTTCAAATAATTCAATGACATTAGCCACCCAAAATGTTTTTGGGAATTTTTGAAATAGATTCATAAATGATAATTTAGATATGTATTTGATTTTGTTAAATCCACAACACAAAAATATAATTTTAAGCTTATAAATGAAACTATAAGCGAGATTAATTGTCTGTTTTGTTGAGATACGGACTTTTTGTTAAAATGTAGACTGTCGACTACTTTATTGTTTTGATAAATGAAGGTGTTTAGAGTGCAGTTTTGTTATGTAAATATTGTACTTTTAGGAAGTAATTGTATATTTGTTGAAAGAATATAGTTGAGTTTTTTAAATATAAATAAATATTAGAATTGGATATGAAGAAAATAATTATTTCCTCGCTTCTTGTATGTGGAGCATTAAGTTTACATGCAGATAAAATAAATGTAATTCCTAAGCCGGTAAAATTAGTTGAAGGAGAGGGGTATTTTGTACTCTCGCCTACAACTGTTATCACTTATTCAAAAGACTTAGAAAAGTATGCCGCTTATTTGCAAGAGTTGATTGAATTATCAACAGGATGGGAATTGGAAATTTCAGCAGATAGGGCTAAAAAAGGATCTATCGTTTTGGGCGTAGATCGTAAAATAGTAAAAGAAAAAGAGGGCTATCAATTGGAGGTAACTCCTAAAGGAGTCTCAATCTTTGGATCAGATAGTGCTGGTGTATTCTATGGGATACAAACTTTACTTCAATTATTTCCTGCTGAAATCTATAATAAAGTGGTACAAAAGGATATAGATTGGGTTGCTCCATCAGTACTTATTGAGGATGCACCTACCTATTCATGGCGTGGAATGATGTTAGATGTTGCACGCTATTTTTATGATAAAGATTTTGTGAAAAAGTACATTGATATGATGGCCATGTATAAATTGAATGTATTACAGTTTCATTTGATTGATGATTCTGGATGGCGTCTTGAAATTAAAAAATACCCACGCTTAACAGAAGTTGGTGCTTGGTCAGGGAAAGAGGGGAATATACTCGGTGGTTTTTATACGCAAGAGGACATAAAAGAGATTGTTGAATATGCAGCATTACGTCATGTTGAGGTTATTCCTGAAATAGCATTTCCCGCTCATATGCTTTCAGCAATTGTAGCATATCCATGGTTGAGTTGTACTGAAAAAAAGCATGAAGTTCCAACGCAGCATTTTATTAGTCGTGATCTACTTTGTCTAGGGAAAGAATCGTCTTATACATTTTTGGAAGACGTATTAAAAGAGACGGTCGAATTATTTCCATCTAAATTTATTCATATTGGTGGTGACGAAGCTGTTTACACAGAATGGGATAAGTGCCCCAGATGTCAGGCTGTCAAAAAAGAACAAGGATTGAAAAAGACATCTGAATTACAGGGGTATTTGACCAATGTAGTCTCAGATATGATGAAGAAATACGATCGAACTGTAGTGGGATGGCAGGAAGTTGCCCAGCGTGGTAAGCTTAAAAATAAGGTTGTTAGCGTTATTTGGACTAATTTAGAATATGCAAAGGACGCTATGGATAAAGGGCATTTCGCTGTATTATCGCCAGCAAGTTATACTTATTTTGATTTTCCTGAAAGTCGTACGCCAGGTGAGCCTAAAGCTGCTACTTGGATGCCTCCTATTTCTGTAGAAAAATGTTATTCTTTGCAAGCAAGTGATTATGATCAGAATTCTCAGCTACTTGGCGTGCAAGGATGTTTTTGGAGTGATGTATTTATTCATGGAACGACTCTTCAAGAGGTTGACGTTCTTCATGAGAATCGATCTGAAAACTATGCAGAATATTTAACCTTTCCGAGATTGCTTGCTTTGTCTGAAGTGGGATGGAGTGTTGAAGCCGATCGTAATTATGAAGATTTTTCAAATAGATTAAAATACCATTTTTCTAAATTGGATCATAAAGAGTGTCACTATCGTGTTCCAGAGCCTGAAATTAAGCGTATCAAAGTAGAGGGGGATCAGGTAGAATTTACGCTTGCTGAAAGTGTCGCTGAATCAGAAATCCGCTATACAACTGACGGGAGCTATCCTCATAATAATTCAGCTCTATACACTGATCCTGTAAAGATTGGCGATAAGGTTAATTTTAGAGCGATTACTATTGCCGATCATAATTTAAAATCACTGCCTATTTATTTTAAAGAAGAGTATTCTGATTACAAGAAATTTGGTTCCCTTACTGCAAAATGGAAGCCAAATTTGATTCAAGGAAAAAATTATGCACCCTGGAAATTTGAATGTACTGGTAAAATTGCAGGCAATGGAACCTATGAAATTACTTTTATTTATACAGGCGGAACACATAAGTTAGAGATTGACGGTATTCAGTTATTAAAGCGTAACGAACTGGTTGCAGAAGATAAGCATAAAGGGGCTACTGGAGGTCAGCATGTGGATAATAAATATACGATTGAAGTAGACTCTTTTGAAGCAGGGACTCCATTCTTTATAGAAGCAAATGTCAGGGGAGATATTGGTAATGATTCTAATGGTATAGTACTGATTAAGAAGATAAAATAGTCCGCTTGTTTTTGTTCGATTTATTAGAGAATTCTAAATTTTAATACTGTTATAAGCGAGGGTGTCAAAAATAAATTGATACCCTCGTTTACTGTAATAGAGCTGTTTTTTTGAAATAATAATAATTTAATAGTTGATTTGTGTAAAATATTAAATTATATATATATATTTGTGCAATCGATTGTCGATGTGTAGATAGATGTAGTAATTAATCAAATAAAAAATTAAAATGAGAATAAGAGTATGTTTCGTAGCATTGTTTGTATTGTTTGGTCTGTCGTTGTTTGCACAAACACACAGTGCAGAGTTCGTTAAGAAAGATGTTAAAGAGGTGATGCGTAAGGTTGCTGATTGGCAGGTTGAAAACCAATCGAAGGTTCGTCATCAACCTCTAGGTTGGGAAAATGCTGCCCTATATTTAGGAATGTTTGATTGGGCAGAATTAGCAGAATTGACAGACAAGGATAAAACGTATCATAAGTTTTTGATGAATATTTTTAATCGTGGAGGTTGGCAGCCTGCAAAGCGAATGTACCATGCAGATGATATCTGTGTGTCTCAAATTTATATAGACTACTATAAAAAGTATAAAAAAACAAGTATGTTGAATCCAACTATTTGTAGAACAGATTGGGTTATGCTAAATCCTGCTGAGCAAACTTTTAAATTGGATTATTCAACTGGAAAAGGTCTCGATTTATGGACATGGTGTGATGCTCTTTTTATGGCTCCACCTGTGTATGCTCGACTTTATGCATTGACTGGTGAAAAAAAGTATATGAAGTATATGAATAAAGAATTTAGAAAATCTTACGACTATCTTTATGATCAAGAAGAAGATTTATTCTATCGAGATTGGAGATATTTTGAAAAGAAAGAAGCGAATGGAGAGAAGGTGTTTTGGGGACGTGGA
>CAMRAP010000019.1 GCA_947039985.1 uncultured Odoribacter sp. | reverse complement strand
TGGCTTTCTAGTATTAAAGAAATTCTGGATCGACCCGATGCAACTGCTTTGGAGTTCTTAGATGAATTTAAATTGAATCTATTTGTAAAAGAAATCCGAGTATTTACTCCTAAAGGTTATATGAAGACTTTACCGAAAGGAGCAACTGCTTTGGATTTTGCTTATGATATACATACTGAGATTGGTAACACTTGTATTGGCGCGAAGGTCAATCACAAATTGGTGCCCATGAGTCATAAATTGTCTAGCGGTGATCAGGTAGAGATACTGACTAGTAATAAACAGAAGCCACAAAAAGAGTGGTTTGAATTTGTTGTTACGGCTAAGGCAAGAACGCATATTACGGCTGTTTTTAAGAAAGAGAGTAAAGAACTTATTCGCAATGGATCGAGAATTTATAAGGAGCTCTTAAGTCAACTAGGCATCTCTTCTTCTCCGGAGGTACAGAATAAACTACTAGTTCATTATGAATTGACGAATAAGGATGATCTTTTTTTAGAAATGGGCAATCAAACGATAACCGCCGATGATGTAGAAAAAGTATTAAAGAAAAGGGCTGAAAATAGATTTGTAAAGTATTGGAAACTGCAATCGCTTTGGAGTGGAAAAGATGGAGATGAAAAAAAGAAAAATCGGAAAGAAAAATCAATTGATTCACATGCTGATTTTTTGATTGCTCCTTGTTGCAATCCGATTCCTGGAGATGATGTTGTAGGTATGAATATTGCAGGTGCAAAGGTGACCATACATAAACGTTCTTGTGTTGAGGCCATTCGTTTAATGGCTAGCTTTGGCGACAAAATTGTTCCCGTGAAATGGGTGAGTCGCACTTTAATGTCATTTTTGGCCGTGATAAAAATAACGGGTATAGATAAACAAGGGATAGTTAGTGAGATTACAACATTAGTTTCTCAGGAAGAAAAGGTGAATATGCGTATGATACATTTTGATGCTCGTGAGGGGCTCTTTGATGGAGTCATTCATCTTTATGTGTATAATACTGCAGACTTAAATAATATGATAGCTCGTATATCACTCTTAAAAGGAGTTGAAGTTGTTGCGAGAATGGAAGCTGAGGAAAAATAATATTTGCTTGATAATGGAAAAAACAAAAGAAAGTGTAAAGGATATTTTTACCGTATATTTACAAGAAAAGGGACATCGTAAGACTCCAGAACGATATGCTATTTTGGATGAAGTTTATTCGCATACAGAGCATTTTGATATAGAGTCGCTATATGTTTTTATGAAGAATAAAAATTATAGAGTTAGTCGGGCAACCTTGTATAATACCATTGATTTATTGTTGGATTGTAAACTTGTAATCAAGCACCAATTTGGCAATAATATTGCTCAGTTTGAAAGAGCATTAAATAATCAGCATCACGAGCATTTGATTTGTCAAAAATGTGGAAATGTGGAAGAATTTGCAGATGCTAGAATTAGTGAGGTGGTGGAACAGATTGAAGAGAAATACCAATTTACTGTACATCATCATTTGCTGTATATACATGGACTATGTAAGGATTGTAGTGAATAATAATAATCTTGTAAATTTCCTTTTTACAGACAAAAAAAATGCCTATTTTTGTGTGTTTGTGAAAGCACAGATAAGTTTGATTTTAATTTAATAAAAGTATATGAAAGTTGATGTATTGCTTGGGTTACAATGGGGCGACGAAGGGAAAGGGAAAGTCGTAGATGTACTAACTCCAAAATATGATGTTATAACTCGTTTTCAGGGAGGTCCAAATGCAGGTCATACCCTAGAGTTTGAAGGTGAAAAATATGTACTTCGCTCTATTCCTTCAGGTATTTTTCAAGGTGGAAAAATGAATATTATAGGAAATGGTGTTGTATTAGATCCCATATTGTTTCGTAAGGAAGCTGAAGGATTGGCTGCAAGTGGGCATGATTTGACTCAGCGATTATCTATTTCTAAAAAGGCACATTTGATTATGCCTACTCATCGAATTTTAGATGCTGCTTATGAAGCGGCAAAAGGAGTAGCAAAAATTGGTACAACTGGTAAAGGAATCGGTCCAACATATACGGATAAAGTGAGTCGAAATGGCTTGAGAGTTGGAGATGTTTTACATGGTTTTGACGAAAAATATGCTGCTGCAAAGAAAAAGCATGAGGCTATTCTATGTGGTCTAAATTATACATATGATATTGTTGAGCTTGAGAAGGAGTGGTTAGAGGCTTTAGAGTTTTTGAAGCGTTTTAATTTGATTGACAGTGAACATGTGATTAATACTCTGCTTAAAGAGGAAAAATCAGTTTTGGCAGAGGGTGCACAAGGCACTATGTTGGATGTTGATTTTGGATCATATCCTTTTGTTACCTCCTCAAATACGATTTGCGCAGGAGCTTGTGCAGGTTTAGGAGTAGGTCCTCGTAATATTGGAGAGGTGTTTGGTATTTTTAAAGCCTATTGTACTCGTGTAGGGGCTGGACCATTTCCAACGGAGTTATTTGATGAGACTGGAGAGAAGATGTGCAAGATAGGCAATGAATTTGGTTCAGTTACAGGACGTCAGCGTCGTTGTGGATGGATTGATTTAGTTGCATTAAAATATGCGATTATGGTTAATGGTGTGAGCCAATTAATTATGATGAAAAGTGATGTTTTAGATACATTTGATACGATCAAAGCTTGTGTTGCTTACAAAATGGATGGTGTAGAGACTGAAGAGTTTCCATTTGATATTTGTGAGACAGTTGAGCCTGTATATGTTGAAATGGCAGGATGGAAAACAGATATGACTAAGATGACTTTGGAGAATGAGTTTCCTGAAGAGTTTAATGCTTATGTTAGCTTTCTTGAAGATGAATTATGCGTGCCCATAAAGATTATTTCAGTGGGTCCAGACCGAGCACAGACTATTGTGCGTGATGAGGATTAAGATTGATCTATTCATATAAAAAAAATGGAGCTCAAATTTGAGCTCCATTTTTAGTATCATCTACTTGTAAAGGATTTCTGAATAGGGAGAAATTGACACTCCCATATTGTCTATGTTCTGAGAAAAGGGGGTGACTAGAGAAGTTGATATTTGCAGAGTGTTCAATAATGGCAATGCCATCAGTAGCTAATAACTCATGGTCAAAAATACTTGCAGGAATCTCACTGATCTTTTCTAATTGATAAGGGGGATCTGCAAAGATAATATCAAATTTCTGTCCTTTGAGTTTCTTGCAAGCTACAAAAGCATCTGCTTTGTAGGTTTTGATATTTTTAAACCCCAGTTCTGATATTGCCTGTTTGATGAAAGCAAAGTGTTTGTAATTTTGCTCTATAGAGATCACGCTTTCTGCTCCTCGTGAAGCAAATTCATAGCTTATACTACCTGTTCCAGAAAAGAGATCCAATACCTTTGCATCTTCAATATCAATGTAGTTATTTAAGACATTAAAAATATTTTCTTTCGCAAAATCTGTTGTTGGACGTGCGGTAAAATTTTTATCTGGAGAGATGTGTCGTCCCCTATGTGTGCCACTAATTATTCGCATCTGTGAATGTTTTGCAGATGAATAAAACTAGAACTATTTAATTTGTTATTCTTAATCAATTGGGATAGTGTTATGTCGTTTACTATTGAAATATTAGGTATATACTTATTCAATGTATTCTCTAGAATAGGATCATTGACAAGATTTCCTGAAATAGTGGTTTGAAGATTTTCTGTATTCACTCCAGATTGTTTCAAACAATTTAGGGCATGATAAATGATATCCGTTACTGATCCATAATCGAAAGAATTAATAATCAGCACCTGATTGTTGTTATCCGTTATGATTAAATCAAAATATAGATCATGTATATCAATAAATAGCTGGTAAGTATTGAGTAATGGATTCGATAAAGATTGAATGATAAAAGGATATACACTATTCACAATGCAAATGGGTTGATAGCGCGTGCTTAGAAAATTGATAAAATTTCGGGGGAGTGCTTCCACGATATAGCTTCCCATTACTTTAATTTTTCGATAAAGTAAGGTGTCGTTTTTATTGGGCTGCATACTTAAACAGTACATATCTGCCAAAGATTCTTTGTTAAAGCTGTGTGCTGGAATGAATATCTTCTCCTTATTACAAGGGATTATATATACTTTTTTGTACTTTAAATTCAGCAGAGAATCTTCAGTCATTATTTTTTTTACTTTCGCAATTAATGCATCTTCGTTCTCTAAATTAAAGGGTTGGAAAAAGAACACCAATAATTGTTCATTCGAGTTGTGGATGCAAAATGAAAGTCCATCCGTTTCATAACGGATGGACAAAATATATTGTGAAGAGTTTTCTTTTACAAAATTAGTGTCAATATAATATACGTGCTGCATGCATTAATTATTCCCAGTTTCCGATATTATTGTTCACTTCTTTAATATCTCCCACTTTCAATCCTGGGTATTTGTTCAAACGAATTCTTTCACCATTTTCTTGTAGTAATTCTTCGTCGTATTGGTCTCTAATATTTTCAAATATGATCATATTTGAGGCACGAGCTTCAAAAACAGGCATGTTTAGTCCAGAATCAGTGATAAGAGTTGTTGCTCCCATTTTAAATTGATGCTTCTTGTCAGTATGAGGAACATATCGTATGTTATCAATAGCGAAATCTTTGGTAAATATATTTTCTAATGCAGCTACTTTCACTGTATCACGGATAATTTTACCCTCTTTGATTGCTTGAGCTTCTGTTACGCCATTCTCTAAATCTTCATCAGTTAAAGCGCCGATAGATCTCACAGTTCTTACAGAGTCGTATTTGATAAAATAAATTAGGCTATCAAAACTAGCTGTATAAACGCCATGAATACCTTTATATGCGTCTTGTGCTGTGCGAATGTCTATTAGTCGTTGAATGGTTGCTGTATATCTTTCATTTTTGATTTTAACGAATTCTAAAGGGATACTAATGCTTTGGTAACATAGAAAACCAAGAAAAATGATGACTACTGCAAGAAGGATTTGAATAATAAGTTTTTTCATGTCTAACGTTATTTTTTATATGAGATTAATACATAATTGCTATAAGGCATGTGAGATTGATGTTAATATTAGTATCTTTGAACTTGCAATTCAAACGTTATCAACAGGACACAAGACCTTAACTGCTTGCAAATTTAGGAAAAATTTTAGATTTAAGGTATAATTGGCAATTTATTTTTATGATGATTGAAAAACATTTTGAAGGAATAATATTAAAAAAGTTTGGTTTTGATTTTTCACCGACACAAAGTGCTGCAGTAGAGTTGTTTACTAAGTTCTTTTTTGAACGTGAAAAGGATAGTCTATTTCTTTTAAGAGGTTATGCAGGGACAGGAAAAACATCTTTGGTTGCAGCCATTGTGAATGCTTTGCTTGCATTGGAGTATAAAGTGGCTTTACTTGCTCCTACTGGTAGAGCTGCAAAAGTTTTTTCTACCTATGCTAGCTGTTCTGCCTTTACAATTCATAAAAAAATATATCGTCAAAAGACAACAACGGATGGAGAAGGTTTGTTCAATATTGGATTTAACAGTGGTGCAGATACGCTATTTTTTGTCGATGAGGCTTCTATGATCTCCAATACTTATAGTGAAGGAAATTTTGGGAGTGGGTGTTTACTGGATGATTTGATGGAGTTTGTTTATAATGGAAAAAACAATCGTTTGGTTTTAATTGGAGATGTAGCCCAGTTGCCCCCAGTTGGCTTGCAAATTAGTCCTGCATTGGATAAAAGAGAATTAGAAGCTGCTTATCATGTCCAAGTAACAGAAGTGAATCTAACTGATATCATGCGACAAGCTGAAAAATCAGGTATTTTGTATAATGCCACTCAGGTTCGTAACTTGATAGGTAGGGGAACTGATCAATTAATGCTCAATGTGAATCTTTTTCCAGATGTGTATAAAATATCAGGTGGTGAGTTGTTAGAGGAGATAGACAGCTGTTATGGGAAATATGGAGAGGAGGAAACTTTAGTGGTCTGTCGATCCAACAAGCGGGCTAATCGTTTTAATGAAGGAATAAGGCGAACCATATTATATCGAGAGGATGATTTTTGTGGAGGTGATAGAATTATGGTGGTGAAGAACAACTATTTTTGGGGCGAAGAGTATGATAAGATTGATTTTATAGCGAATGGGGATATGGCTACAGTGAAAAAAGCAGGGAGGCGAACGGAATTGTATGGATGTCATTTTCTAGAAGCCATAATCGCCATTGATGGGTACGAAGAGGAGCTTACTGCTTTGGTGATGTTGGATATTTTAACGTCAGACTATCCTGCTTTAAGCTATGAGAAGAGTAAGGAGTTGTATCGAGCCATTGAAGCAGACTATGCAGATATACCTTCTAAGCCTAAGCGTTATGAAAAAATACGAGAAGATAAATACTACAATGCTTTACAAATTAAATTTTCGTATGCTGTAACCTGTCATAAAGCGCAGGGAGGTCAGTGGGATGCCGTTTTCATAGACCAAGGGTATTTACTTGATGATATGCTCAATGATGAGTATTGGCGTTGGTTATACACGGCTGTTACTCGTGGGCGTAAACGGGTGTACTTTATTAATTTTAAAGAGGAGTTTTTTGATACTCTTGATGCATAAAATAGTATAGTGTTTAGCAATTGCCAAACACTATACTATGATTACATTTAGTTGGCTTGTATATCGTTCATCATGGCATCAATTTTAGGTAGCCTTGTCAAAATCATGAACCGTATCCATGTTTGCACGTGCTTCAAAGTAGAATTTAATCTTTGGCTCAGTTCCAGAAGGGCGTACAGAAATCTTGCATCCATCTTCTAGTATAAATTGTAGAACATCGCTAGTCGTTGGAAAATCCATGTTCTTGCTGTCACCACTTTTTAGATTTGTTTCTGTCAAATTTTCGTAATCCTTTTTAATAAGGATAGCGCTTCCATTGATGCTTATAGGCGTGTTGTGGCGGAGTTTATTCATCATCTCTTTGATTTCTTGACTACCGCTTAATCCTTCGCGTACGATGTAAACCATTTTCTCTTGCGAAAAGCCATACTCAACATAGATGGATTTAAGAATCTCAAATAAAGTTTTTCCATTGTCTTTCGCCCAAGCAGCAATTTCTGCCATCATTGAACTGGCAGAAACCGCATCTTTGTCGCGAGTGAATGCTCCTGGCATAAATCCAAAAGATTCTTCTCCAGCGCCAATGTATCCATCTGGTCCCTCTTTTCGGATCGTGTCAGCAATCCACTTAAAGCCTGTGTAAACGTCATAACAATGCATATTATTTTGTTCGGCAATCTCTTTGATTAACTCTGTTGTTACAATAGTTTTGATGGTGTATTCATTTCCTTCGATTAATCCTAACTCTTTGCGACGTTGGATGCTATACCAGGTGAAAATGATATTGGCTTGATTACCATTTAATAATACCCATTCTCCCTTGTCGTTTTTGACGGCAATACCAATTCGATCTCCATCTGGATCGCAAGCCATAGCTAAATCCGCGTCTATCTCGCGAGCTTTATCTAGTGCCATTTTAAAAGCCTCTGGTTCTTCTGGGTTGGCAGAAGCAACGGTTGGGAAATCGCCATCCGTTTCCATTTGTTCAGGAATGGTAGTGATATTCGTAAATCCCCAGTGACGTAAAGAATCGGGCACTAATTTATAGGTTGTTCCGTGTAATGGCGTAAATACAATCTTTAGATCGTGTTGATTTTTGATTGCATCTGGTGATAAACTGACCGTTTTTACTGTATCTAAGAATTTCTGGTCGAACTCTTCACCTAGCATTTTGATTCGTTCTGGTACTGCTTCAAATTTAATGTCAGTGACATTTACCTCTTTGACACCTTGGATTACATTTGTATCATGAGGAGGAACAAGTTGTGAGCCATCATTCCAATAAGCTTTATATCCATTATACTCTTTAGGATTGTGTGAAGCGGTTAAAATAACTCCACCTTTACATCCTAATTCTCTAATAGCAAAAGACATTTCAGGAGTTGGGCGAAGCGATTCAAAAAGATAGGCAGTGATTCCATTCGCTGAAAAAATAGCGGCAGTTGTTTCTGCATATTCCTGTGAGTGGTGTCGACAGTCATAGCCGATACAAACAGATTTTTCCTCATTGGGGAACATCTGATTGATGTAGTTTGCAAATCCTTGAGTGGCAGCTCCTACTGTATATTTGTTTATGCGATTGGTACCTGCGCCCATTATTCCTCGTAAGCCTCCTGTTCCAAACTCTAAATCCTTGTAGAAAGAATTAATGATCTCTGTAGAATCATCTGAATCGAGCATGCGTAGTACTTCTGTACGTGTTGCTTCATCATAAGCCTTGCTTAACCAAGTTTTTGCTTTTTCTCTAGCTTGTTGTATAATGTCTTGATTTTCCATAATATATTTGTTTGAATTCTAATCATTAAATGATGCTTTTGCTATAAGCGCATTGGCAAATATATATAAAATAAAAAAGCTCTGCAATTGCAGAGCTTTTATTATTTATTGAAGAGAGATTAAAATCTTCTTTCTTTAATTTTAGCTTTCTTACCAGTCAATTTACGGAAGTAATAAATTCTAGCACGTCTAACTTTACCAAATTTATTGATTTCAATTTGTTTGATAAAAGGAGAGTTTACTGGGAAAATTCTTTCAACTCCAACACTTCCAGACATTTTACGAACGGTAAACATTTTAGTGCATCCTGTTCCTTTAATCTGGATAACTACTCCACGGAATACTTGAACACGTTCCTTACTACCTTCGATAATTCTATAGTGAACACTAATAGTGTCACCAGAATGGAATGAAGGATGCTCAACTGGGGTTTCAGGAGCAAATGCTTGCTCAGCAATTTTAATTAAATCCATTATTCTAATTTTTATAAATTCATTTCTCGGACAGAGTATTATCACAGAGACTTCGGTATAAGAGACTCCATCCTTTTAACAGGGTGCAAATGTAAGAAAGATTGTTTTTATATGCAAGTAAAGATGCAGTAAAATAAAGCTTTCATGAATCAATAGTATATATCTGAATAGAAAATGTGCTGAGGCAGTTTAAAAGTTTGGTATTGAAGGCAAAAAAATAAAAAACAAAAACCTATCTTTGTACGTAAGAAAAGATGAAATATTTTTGTAAATTTTAAATGTCAAAAGAATGAAAAAGAGAATGATGAAAGTAATGGCTGTATTGTTAGTGGTTATAACTACTACATCTTGTTACGGACCTTTCCGTTTAACAACTAAGCTGCATGGATGGAACAGTGAAGTGTCTGATAAGAAAATGATCAATGAATTGGTGTTTTTAGGGTTATGTATTATTCCAGTATATGAAATATGTACTCTTGGAGATGTCTTGATTTTCAACTCGATCGAATTTTGGGGGGGGAACAATCCAATTGCTATGCAAGATGGTGATATGGAAGAGGTAGAAGTAAATCACAAAGGTCAGAAGTATCAGATCATTAAAACTAAAAATAATATGACTGTTGCTCAAAAAGGATCAGAAGAAGAGGCTGATTTCAGGTATTTCCCAGAAGAGAACAAATGGTATCATATGGATGGAGAGAATAAATTGATGGCTGTTCAATAATAGTTTGAATTTTCTTGTTATAAAAATACACCTCAAAGTTTTATATGGCTTTTGGGGTGTATTTTTTTTAGCTAATATAGCGCCAAGTGATTCGAGTTTTGAATAATCGTTTAATCTGCGATGCAAAAAGTTGGTGCTCTTCTTCTTCTAAATCGGGGTCTTGTGCTAGAATTTCGTTTGCAATTCGAGAGACTTCGTTTAGTATTAAGAGATCTTTCCCTAGATTGGCAATTTTAAGGCTACAGGCTAAGCCACTTTGTTGAGTACCTTCTAGGTCGCCAGGTCCTCGGAGTTTTAAATCAGCTTCGGCAATTTCGAATCCATCATTGGTAGCCACCATGGTTTCGATTCGTTGACGTGAATCATTGGAAATCTTGTAGGAAGTCATCAGTATGCAGTAGGATTGATCTGCTCCTCGTCCAACACGTCCACGTAATTGGTGTAGTTGCGACAGACCGAAACGTTCGGCACTTTCAATTAGCATAACGGAGGCATTCGGTACATTTACCCCAACTTCTATAACGGTTGTAGAGACTAATATTTTTGTTTCAGCTGTAACAAAACGGTGCATCTCATGCTCCTTTTCAGCAGGCTTCATCTTGCCGTGTACCATGCCTACTTTGTATCCTTTGGGTAAAAAATAGTTATTGAGTTCCTCGAAACCTGCTTCTAAATCCCGAAAATCAAATTTTTCTGATTCAGAGATGAGGGGGAAAACGACATATGCTTGTCGACCTTTTTCAAGCTCTTTTTCAATAAAGTGGAACACTTCTATTCGTTTTTTTTCGAAAACGTGTTGAGTGGTGATGGGTTTGCGACCTGGGGGGAGTTCATCAATAACAGAAACGTCGAGATCTCCATATAGAGTCATGGCCAAAGTACGAGGAATAGGGGTTGCTGTCATGACAAAAACATGAGGTGGTGTCGTATTTTTTTGCCAAAGTTTTGCACGTTGAGCAACTCCAAATCGATGTTGTTCATCGATAATAGCCAATCCAATATTTTGAAATGAGACCACATTTTCCAATAAGGCATGTGTGCCAATCAGTATTTGTATAGAGCCATCGAGTAATCCTTGATGAATACGTTCTCTTTCTTTTTTGCGGGTGGAACCAGTCAATAAGGCAACGGTAATTCCCATCTCTTTAAGCATTTCGGATATCGTTTCATAATGCTGTTTTGCTAATATTTCAGTTGGAGCCATCAAGCAAGTTTGGAAATAGTTGTCTAAAGCAATCAGCATCCCCATAACTGCGACGAGCGTTTTTCCACTCCCCACATCTCCTTGTAGGAGTCGATTCATTTGCTTTCCACTCCCGCAATCTTGCCGTAGCTCTTTTATGACACGCTTTTGTGCATTCGTTAATTCAAAAGGAAGATATTGATTATAAAAGGTATTAAAATATTCCCCTACTGTTGTAAATACATTCCCTTTGAAGTATTTTTTTCGTTTATACTTCAGCTTTAAAATATTTAGCTGAATATAAAAAAGCTCCTCAAATTTAAGGCGGTAAATCGCTTTTTCTAAGGTGTTTTGAGATTCTGGGAAATGGACATTATACAGAGAATCGTGTAGAAAGAGCAATTTATGCTTTTGAAGAAACCAAGCCGGTAGTGTTTCGGGTATTTTGTGTTTGATGGTTTTAAAAATAGCATCCTGAATCTTGCCAATTGATTTAGAGTTTAGAAAAGCTTTTTTCATCTTTTCTGTTGTGGAATAGATGGATTGGAAGCCGACCAATAGCTTGGATGCTTTTTCGAAATTGTCGATCTCGGGATGAACAATATTGATTTTTCGGTTAAATTCAGAGGGTTGTCCGAAAATCAAATACTCCTTTTCTGCTTCGATTTGACTAGCTAGAAACTTAAAGCCTTTAAACCAGACTAATTCTACAGAGCCAGTTTCATCGTAGGCTGTAGCAGTCATGCGGGATGAGCTACCTACACCCACGCTTTGCAGATTCGTTATTTTTGCCTTCAGTTGAATATAGGGTAGCTTCTTATTTAAGTCGGCAATTTTGTATATCTTGGTTCTGTCAATGTATCTGTAAGGAATATGATATAACATATCCTCAAAACTTTGAATATCGAGCTCTTCAAGTAATGTTGCTGCTTTTTTTTCTCCAACTCCAGGAAGGAATTTAATATTTAGGCTTGAAAGTTCCATTTAATAATGCCAGCGGTTGTAATAAGCCTCAAAGTTAAGATGTTTTTTATGGTAGAGAAAAATAAATTGCAAAAAAATATTATTTTTGTCAAAGTAAAGATTGTTATGAAATGGGATATATAAAGGAACGAATAAAGCATGTCGTACGTTTTAGGCATAAAAGAGGGTATGGGGTACATTCTCCTTTTATGTTTAATCTGATTTTAAATGTGATACGGGATAAAGAGAAGCGATTTACTTATCCTGAAGCTTTAGAAAAAGACAGGGCATTGAATAATAGGGGGCGAAAAGTATTTCGACTGCTGTCGCGGTTGATTCGTTTTCTAAGGGTACAATCTATTATTTGTATTGGAAAACATGCTGAACTATATTCTGCGTATTTGTCTTTGGAATATGGTAAAGATTGTTGCCAGAGTAATTGTTTGGAAGATTTGGAAAAGGCTGACTTTATTTATATTGGTCGTAAGGCAAAACAGGTGTTTCAACAGGATAAATTACTAGCAACAGAATTGAATTTTTCGGGTAAGTGCTTATTGATTGCAGATATTCACAAGGACGCCTTGAATGGACGTATTTGGCGAGAACATCAGAGTAAAGCGAAAGTGTCGGTGGATATGATGTGGTATGGAATACTCTTATTTGATGATAACATTCAAAAGGGGAGATATAATTTGATGATATAAATCAATGTGAATATGAAAATATATACCAAGACTGGCGATCAGGGAATGACCTCATTAATAGGGGGTAGTAGAGTAGCAAAAAATAGTGTTCGTTTGGAAGCTTACGGAACTATTGACGAGTTGAATAGCCATATCGGAATGATTCGTTCTTTTGTTATTGGTGAACAAATTGTAAATGAATTAATAGTCATTCAAGCTCATCTTTTTGAGCTTGGTGGGAATTTAGCTACTGACTCTATTCTGTCAAATGTAAAGCTAACTTTAGGTGTAAAAGAAGAGGATATTTTATTTTTAGAAGAGGCTATTGATCGGATGGATGCCGCAGTTCCTCCGCTGAAATATTTTCTTTTACCAGGTGGTAGTCAAGTTGTATCGTTTTGCCACATAGCCCGTACTGTATGTCGCAGGGCAGAGCGAAGAATTCTAGATTTATCTACAGAGACAGCGGTTGACGATCTCTTGGTAAAATATGTCAATCGTCTGTCTGATTATCTGTTTATCTTATCTCGCAAAATCTCACATGATTTGGGCGTGGAGGAGGTAAAGTGGGAGCCTCGAAAATAAGGTATTTGTTTATATAGGGATGTTTTCCTTATTGCTTCCTATTTCTTTTTTTCAAATTTAATTGTAATTAGTGCAATCAATACACCAGCTACAATTCCGAAAAAATGACCTTCAAATGAGATGTATCTTTGGGGTATTACCCCAAGAATAAAGCTTGCACCATACATGACTGCTATTATAATCCCAATAATAATATCTTTTATTTTTCTTCTTTTTATGGCGAAGGTGATCAATGATGACCACATGCCAAAAACAACTCCACTGGCACCACCATGCAGGCCTCTACTTGCAAATATCCAAGTAAATAGACCTCCAAGTATTGCCAAGGAAAAAAATAGAAGGTAGATTTGAGTGTTTGAATAGGAGAGTCTTAGAAAGAAACCAAGAACGATAAATACAGTGAAATTACTGATGAAATGGTTTATTCCAAAGTGGGCAAAAGGGTGCATTAAAATACCCAATAGATAATCACTATCTCTAGGAACTATCCCGAACCAGTTATTTAACATACCACCTGTGATAAAATCAATGGCAAGGCAAATCAGCATAATGGCGGACAAGACGAGTATCGCTGGTATTTTTGTTTGTTTTTTCATGATTAAATAGCTTGGAAAGAGATGATACTTTTAAGAGATGTTTTTGTCAGTTACTTGAAAAAGCGTTTGATGAATGGGATTTGATTTAAAGGTAAATCATGTTTGATGAGGTAGGTGATATATACCAATAATAGGAGACTACGGAATCCTAATCGTAGAATTATATGATCTATTTCGACCCACATTCCTATCACGTATAGCACTGTTGCCAAAGCAATATATTTTCCAATGGATTTTAAGTTGTAATTGATGGGGTAATATTTTTGCCCAAAGATCCAAGAGAGGAACATCATAACAAAATAGCAGCAAAATGCCGCCCATGCACAAGCCATATATCCAAAATGGGGAACTAGGGTGACATTCATACTGACAATGATAATTAAACCGATCAATGAAAAGTACACCCCCCATTGAGTGCGGTCTGTCAGTTTATACCAAAGTGAAAGGTTAAAGAATACGCCTGCAAAAATATCTGCAAGCATGATGATGGGAACCACTTTTAGTCCTGCAAAGTAAGCTGGATCTATAAAGTATTTAATGATGTCAAGAAAAAACATGACACCTAAGAAAATCAATAGATCTATGATGATGAAATATTTCATGGCAAGTGCGTAAGTGCTCCGTTTATCCTCTCCCTTTGTTTTGGCAAAAATAAAGGGTTCATAGGCATAGCGAAATGCTTGGGTAAACATAATCATAACAACGGCTATTTTTGTGTTTGCGTAATAAATACCCAATTGAGC
>CAMRAP010000018.1 GCA_947039985.1 uncultured Odoribacter sp. | reverse complement strand
GTTAAGACCTATAATCAATATACTTATCAACCCATTACTGTTATTTTAGCAAAAGATCGTTCAAATGCTTATTTTAATGCTAAAGCTGCAGAACTTGCTCTAGACGACTATCAAGAGGGGGATAAATTGATTCCTTTTCAAAAGGTCGGAGAATTTAAAGGCGCTGAACTGGAAGGTATTTGTTACGAACAATTGATGCCTTGGATACAACCAGAGGGAGATGCTTTCCGTGTCATTACTGGCGACTTTGTGACGACAGAAGATGGAACAGGTATCGTACACATTGCTCCTACTTTTGGTGCGGATGACGACCGTGTTGCCAAGATTTCTGGAATTGCTCCTTTATTGCTCCTTGATAAAGATGGCTACAAACAACCTATGGTTGATAAACGTGGTCGATTTTTTGTTTTAGACGATATGGATGCAGAATTCGTTCAAAATAATGTCAACGTAAACCTATATAATGAGTATGCAGGGCGTTTTGTAAAAAATGCTTACGACTCTGATTTAACAGATAAAGATGCTACTTTAGATATAGATCTTTCTATTTTATTGAAGCGAGAGAATAAAGCATTTAAAGTAGAGAAACACGAACATAGTTATCCACATTGTTGGCGAACAGATAAACCTGTGCTTTACTATCCGCTGGATTCTTGGTTTATCAAAACTACTGCTGTACGCGACCGCATGATAGAGTTGAATAAGACGATCAACCGGAAGCCAGCAAGTACTGGCGAAGGACGTTTTGGCAAGTGGCTAGAGAATTTAGTGGATTGGAATTTATCCCGTTCTCGCTATTGGGGAACTCCACTACCAATATGGCTGAGCGAAGATGGCAGCGAACAAAAATGCATTGGCTCTGTTGGAGAACTAATGGAGGAGATTGAAAAATCTATTCAAGCCGGATTTATGACAGAAAATCCATATCAAGGATTTATCACCGGAGAAAATACGGCAGAAAATTACGATAAAATTGACCTACATCGTCCATATGTGGATGATATATTTTTAGTCTCTGCCAGTGGTCAAAAAATGATCCGCGAAAAGGATCTAATTGACGTATGGTTTGACTCAGGTGCGATGCCATATGCACAACTACACTATCCTTTTGAACATAAAGATGATATCGATAAACATCTACGCTATCCGGCTGATTTTATAGCAGAGTGTGTAGATCAAACTCGTGGATGGTTTTTTACATTACATGCCATTTCAACGATGGTGTTTGACTCTGTTGCATTTAAAAATATTATCTCTAACGGATTGGTGCTGGATTCAAAAGGCAACAAAATGTCTAAACGTTTAGGGAATGCCATCGATCCATTTTCAAGCATTGACAAACATGGCTCTGATCCTCTACGCTGGTACATGATTACCAATTCTCAACCTTGGGATAACTTAAAATTTGATATTGGAGGAGTAGACGAAGTGAAACGTAAATTCTTTGGAACATTATATAATACTTACGGTTTCTTTGCTTTATATGCTAATGTTGATAGCTTTAGCTATACTGAAGCTGAAATACCTGTTGAAGAACGCCCAGAAATAGATCGCTGGATATTATCTTTACTCAATAGCTTGGTAAAAGAAGTTACAGAAGCTTATGAAAAATATGAACCTACTCGTGCTGGCCGTGCCATTCAAAATTTTGTGATTGAAAATGTATCTAATTGGTATGTCCGCCTATGCCGCAAGAGATATTGGGGTGGCGAATATTCACAAGATAAGATTTCTGCTTATCAAACACTTTACACCTGCCTTGAAACTGTGGCGATTTTAGCTTCTCCAATTGCTCCATTTTACATGGAAAAATTGTTTGACGATTTTAATAGTGTAACTGGTCGCGCAAGTGGAAGTATACATCTAGTAGATTTCCCTAAAGTAAACGAAGGCTTAATTGATTCAGACTTAGAAGAGAGAATGAAGCTAGCACAGCAAGTATCTTCTATGGTTTTAGGCTTGCGCCGTAAAGTACAACTCCGTGTACGTCAACCATTAAGTAAATTAATTATTCCTATTTTAGACAATAGTATGATTAGTCAATTGGATGCCGTGAAGAGTATCATTCTTTCAGAGGTTAACGTAAAGGATATTGAATACATCACAGACACAACAGGTGTTTTAATTAAACGCATCAAACCAAATTTCAAAACATTAGGACCAAAATATGGCAAATACATGAAGCAGATATCTGCCTTAGTTGCCCAAATGGAACAAAATGATATTTTTGACTTTGAAAAGAATGCTTGCTACGAATTAACTATTGGCGAGGAAGTTCTTAAGCTTGGACTTGAAGATGTTGAAATTATATCAGAAGATATTCCAGGATGGCTAGTTGCTAATGAAGGTAAGTTAACCGTTGCCTTAGATATTAATATTACAAAAGAACTGAAAGCAGAGGGTATTGCACGTGAACTAATTAACCGTATCCAAAACTTACGTAAAGACAGTGGTTTTGATGTAACAGACAAAATCAAACTGTTTATTGGTCACCACGAAGAGATTAATGATGCTATTGAACTCTTTTCTACGTATATTACAAGTCAAGTCTTAGCAGAAAGTCTCGAACTATCTGATGCATATGATGAGCTGTCAAAAGATATTGAAATTGATGAAATTAAAACTTTCATTCGAATTGAAAAAATGTAAACGAAACATTTTTTCAGTACAAACGTATTAAAGATCAAAAAAATAATTAACTTAGACAAAAATATATTATGGCAGAGAAAACAAAATATACAGAGGAAGAGTTGCAAGAATTTAAAAATTTGATCCTTGCTAAACTTAAAAAAGCAAGAACAGATTTTGACTTGCTGAAGAGTTCTATTTCTGGTAGCAATAGCAATGATATTGCAGATACTAGCCCTACGTTTAAAGTCTTAGAAGAAGGCGCATCAGTTCTCTCAAAAGAGGAGGAAGGTCGCCTAGCACAAAGACAAGCAAAATTTATTTCACACTTGGAAGGCGCTTTAATTCGCATTGAAAATGGGACTTATGGAGTCTGTCGAGCTACAGGTAAATTAATTTCAAAAGAGCGATTACGTGCCGTGCCACATGCGACACTTTGCATTGAAGCAAAGGACGTTTAAAAGTTTTTTAGAACTAATTATTAGGAAAGGAAAGAGAAATCTACACCCTTTCCTTCATTTATTTTGATGTGTTAAATATGGATATTCGAAAAAGACTGGCCATCTTTGTTGTTGTGCTAATTGCTGTTGATCAACTAGTAAAATTTTGGGTGAAAACCAATATGATGATTGGCGAGGATATATGGGACTTAGGCTTCTTTAAAATCTTGTTCATTGAAAACAATGGAATGGCTTTTGGAATGGAGTTCGGCGGAGAAAAGTGGGGGAAGACTATTTTAAGTTTATTTCGTCTTGCCGCAGTCTCTGGAATTGGCTGGTATATTCTAAAACTAATCAAAGAAAAAGCTCCTATTGGAGTCTTGTTCTCTTTTTCATTAATCTTCTGTGGTGCAATTGGTAATATTATAGACAGTTTGTTTTATGGCATGATTTTTAACGATAGCCATTATCAAATTGCAAGTCTTTTTCCTGTCGAAGGTGGATATTCATCTTTCCTACATGGGAAAGTAGTAGATATGCTGTATTTCCCATTAATTGAGGGAAGCTTCCCTTCATGGCTACCTATATGGGGAGGCGAAGATTTTCTTTTTTTTCGCCCTATCTTTAATTTTGCAGATTCATATATCACAATTGGCGTTTCAATCTTAATTCTTTTTCACCGCAAGTTTTTTTCAGACCAGCCGAAAGAAAAGTTGAATGAGAATATTGATAATTAAAATCTATTTCCTTTTTACTTCTTACTTTTTTTTGTAGGTTTGCACCTTTATTTATAATTTTAAATATTAGCATGAAATTTATGCTATCTGTATATAATATATGATTGAGAATCTAGTAATAGTCGAGTCCCCTGCAAAGGCAAAAACAATTGAGAATTTTTTAGGCAAGGGGTATATTGTAAAGTCGAGTTTTGGACATATCCGTGATTTAGAGAAAAAAAATTTAGGTATTGATATTGAGCACAATTTTCAACCTAAATACGAAATATCAGCTGATAAAAAAACGGTTGTAAAAGAATTAAAAGCACTAGCAAAGGAAGCCAAAACGGTATGGTTAGCTTCCGATGAGGACCGTGAGGGGGAAGCTATCGCATGGCATCTATTTGAAGCTTTAAAGTTAAAGCCTGAGAACACTAAGCGTATTGTATTCCATGAAATTACAAAGGATGCAATATTACACGCTATTAAAAATCCGCGTGATATAAATAAAAACTTAGTCGATGCTCAACAGGCACGTCGAGTTTTAGATCGCTTGGTAGGATTTGAGGTGTCGCCAGTACTTTGGAAAAAAGTCAAAGCGTCACTTTCTGCAGGTCGTGTTCAATCTGTTGCAGTTAAACTAATTGTTGAAAGAGAACGAGAAATCAATGCTTTCCAAGAACAACAATACTACCGAGTAACTGGTGCATTTGAAACAGCCAACTCTTCAAGTTTAAAAGCAGAAGTACAAGAACGCTTCAATACAAAAGAGGAAACATTAGCCTATTTGCAAGCTTGCCAACAAGCAAAGTTTGCTATTGATAAAGTTGAAACGAAACCAACAACACGTAAACCAGCTCCACCTTTTACAACCTCAACATTGCAACAGGAAGCCTCTCGTAAATTAGGTTTTTCAGTTTCGCAAACCATGTCAGTTGCTCAGAAACTTTATGAACATGGATTTATTACTTATATGCGTACCGACTCGGTCAATCTATCCGAGACAGCCCTTAAAGGTGCTAAAGATATTATTTGTAAAACACTAGGTAAAGAGTATTCAAAACCTCGCAATTTTACAACGAAATCAAAAGGAGCACAAGAAGCCCATGAAGCTATTCGCCCTACATATATGGATAAACCATCAATCGATGGGGAACGCAATGAACAATCATTATATGATTTAATATATAAACGCACATTAGCTTCACAGATGGCTGATGCTAAATTAGAGCGTACAAATGTTGTGATTGGCTTATCGAATCATTCAACTCCATTTACTGCAACAGGAGAGGTCATTATATTTGATGGTTTCTTAAATGTATATCTGGAGTCAAATGATGATGAAAATGACGATGAAAAATCTGACCTTTTACCAGCTCTTAATAAAGGAGACATCTTAAAGCACCTTCTTATTAGAGCACAAGAGCAATTTACACTACATCCTCCACGATATACTGAGGCAAGTCTAGTGAAGAAGATGGAAGCTCTTGGAATCGGTCGTCCTTCGACTTATGCTCCAACGATTACTACTGTACAAAATCGTGGCTATATCATCCGTGAATCACGTGATGGCCTAGAAAAAACGATTGATGTCTTTGAATTAGAGCAAAATGATATTGAAATAAAGCCACTGAAAAAAACATTTGGCGCAGAGAAGAAAAAATTATTCCCTTCTGACATTGGAATGGTAGTAACAGATTTTCTATCAGAGCACTTCAAAAATATCATGGATTATAATTTTACTGCAAAAGCAGAAGAATCATTTGATAATATTGCAGAAGGTGGAATACAGTGGCAAAATATGATAGGCGAATTTTATAATCCTTTTCATGAAACTGTTGAAGCTACACTTAAAAATTCTGAACGCAATAGCGGAGAAAGACCTTTAGGAACAGAACCATCTACTGGTGAAAATGTGATCGTACGTATTGGTCGCTATGGTCCTATGGCACAAATTGGAGAAGGAGAAACAGTTCGCTATGCTGGTCTGTTGAAAGGTCAATTGATGGAAACAATCACCTTAGAAGAGGTGCTTGAATTATTCAAATTTCCTCGTAATATTGGTCAATTTGAAGATAAAGATGTACTCATTGGAATCGGAAGATTCGGACCGTATGTCAAACATAATAGTGCCTTTGTGTCATTAAAAAAAGGAGAAGATGATCCTTTAACCATAACGCTCGAAACTGCAATCATTCGAATTGAGGATAAAAGAATTAGCGATAAAAATAAACTAATCCAGGAGTTTGATAATGGTGTTAAAGTATTAAATGGACGCTTTGGAGCATATATATCCTATAATAAGGCAAACTATAAAATTCCTAAAACTACAACTGCAGAAGAACTTACACTTGAGAACTGCATGGAGTTAATTGAGAAACAAGGCGTTAAAAAGAAACCTGCAAGTACTAAAAAGACAACTGCAGCAAACAAGAAGACAAGTACAAAAACAAAAGCAAGTACAAAAACAAAAAGTAGCAGTAGTAAAAAATAAACGATTGTACAAATAATTTGCACAAGTTTTCACTTTTAACTACCTTCGTACCCTTGAAAAATAGGGCGAATATTAAAAACATTAAAATTAAATAAATGGCAGCATTACAAACAATCAGAAATCGCGGGAGCCTACTTGTCAGCATTGTGATAGGTCTTGCATTAATTGCATTTATCGTGGGAGACGCATTAAGTTCTGGCTCTCAGGCTTTTGACGGAGACAGAAATCAAGTCGGTGAAATCGATGGCAAAAGTATTTCCATCATAGATTACCAGAATCGTGTGAGCAAGAATGAGGAAACAGCTAAAATGATGAGCAATAGCTCTGCTCTAAATGAAGAGCAACAAGCTACGATTAGAAATTCTGCTTGGCAACAAATGGTGATGGAGAATCTGATGCAAAAAGAGTATGATGAAATTGGCTTAACAATTAGCAGTGACGAATTGTATGACCTTCTGTTAGGTGAAAATATGAGCCCTATCGTAAGCCAACAATTTGCAGATCCAACAACTGGAATGGTAGATAAAGAGCAAGCTAAGATGATTATCGCACAATTAATGAGTGCCCCTGCAAACTCTCCACAAAAAATGATGTGGCTAAATATAGAAGAAGAAGTTCATTCTTCTAGCAAAATAGCAAAGTACAATACCTTGCTAGCAAAATCGCTGTATATAACTGACGAACAAGCAAAAGAAAGTGCAGAAGCAACCGCTTCTAAATCTGATATTAGCTATATCGTTAAAAATTATAATACCATCTCTGATTCTTCTATCCAAGTTAGCGATAGTGAAATTACAACATATTATAATGACAATAAAAATAAATTCAAACAAGCTGAAAGCAGAAGAATTGTTTATGTGAATTTTGACATCGAACCTTCAGGTGAAGATTTTATCGAAACAGAAAAAGCACTTAAAGATTTAGTCGGTGAATTTGCAGAGACAAATGAGGCGTTGAATTTTGTAAATCTTTCTTCAGACGTAAATGCAGATAATGCTTACTATAGAAAAGATGAAATTAGTAATGATAGCTTAGCTGAATTTCTATTCGAATCAGAAACAGGAGTTTTTGGTCCTTATCTAGAAAATAATTCATACAAAATTGCTCGTGTTGCAAATGTCAGAATGTTACCAGACTCTGTAAGAGCTCGTCACATTTTAATTGCTCCAAAAAACAATGATTATGTGCAAGCAAAAGCTATTGCAGATAGTCTAGCAGACCTATTGAAAAAAGGAGGAGACTTTGAAGAATTAGCTAGAACAAATTCTACTGATCAAAACTCTGCAATCAATGGTGGTGACTTAGGCTGGTTCAATCAAAAAGCAATGGTACAGCCTTTCAGCGATACGGCATTTTTTGCAAAGAAAAAAGAGATCAAAGTAGTACTGACTCAATTTGGAGCTCATATTCTACAAGTTACTGACAGAGCTAAGCCTGTTGAAAAGATTCAAATAGCAACCATAGAAAAAGAGGTTGTCTCATCTGCAAAGACTACAAACAATATCTATAACAACGCTCGTAGTTTTGCGACAGGACTGACAAATCTAGATGACTTCAATAAAAAAGTGGCGGAAACAGCCTTGACAAAACGTATGGCTACTGTCGACAAACAAGAAGCAACTATTGCAGGAATGAGTAGTGCGCGTGAAATGATTCGCTACATTTATATGGCTAACGAAGCAGGACTTGTCAATTCTGATGACGAATCTGTCATCTTTGAAAATGGAAATACGTACAGCGTGGCTGTTCTTACTGAAATTAACGAAGAAGGATTCTCTCCTATCTCTACTGTTTCTGGAGAAATCAAAAGCATTTTAGTTCAAAAGAAGAAAGCAGAGCAAATTGCAAAAGAATTAGTTGCTATGCAAACAGGTAGTGAAAGCTTGTTATCTATTGCTCAAAAAGCTGGAGAAGAGGTAAAAGAAGCAAGTGATATTTCATTTAATTCATACCAAATCCCTGGAGCTGGAATGGAACCTAAAGTTATAGCTGCCGCTACAGTGCTTGAGCAAGGTAAAATATCAGCACCTATTGCAGGAAGCCAAGGTGTATTTGTCCTGGTGGTAAATAACAGAACAACTGAGGAAATTACTCCTGAAAACATACAACAAACAAAGGTTGCCATGCAACAATCTAATATGTATCGTGCAAACTACCAAGCTATACAAGCAATTGTAGAAAATGGTAATGTAATTGACCAAAGATATAAGTTCTATTAATCAAGAACTTTTATACCTTAAAAAATGCGCAGATGATTTTGATCATCTGCGCATTTTTTTTATTCATCGCTATAACAGCGAGTCTTCCTTCTTCTAAAAAGACAAGGATATTTTTGTCTTCATATTCTTTATCTTTTCGCCACTAACAGATTTTACAATATCTTTGGCTATATCAGACTTCACTGCAACAAAAGAGTGATTGTCTTTTAATTCAATAACACCTATTTCGCTTTTAGTGATTCCTCCCTTTTGACAAAGGAAGCCGACGATATCTACTTTACTCAATTTATCTTTCTTCCCTTTACCAATATAGATTGTAGTCCATTCTGGCGCTGAAATTTCTTTCTTTGACTGTTTAACATCTAATGTGTCGCCTTTTATATCCTCTATCCACTCCAATTTTTCTACATAATTATCTGAATCGTAAGCATAGCTATCCTTTGTCAATAACAGATAAGCTGTACCACTCTCTGTGACTCTAGCTGTACGCCCATTGCGATGTACAAAAGCACGATAATCTGTTGGCAGTTCAAAATGTATGATGTGCTTCACACTAGGTATATCTAGTCCACGTGATGCCAAATCAGTCGAGACCAATACATTCACACTCTTATTCCTAAATTTAGTCAATGCACGCTCCCTATCAAATTGCTCCATTCCCCCATGGAAAAACTCACTTTCAATATATTTATCATATAGATAATCACTCACCTCCTCTGCCTGCTCCCTAAAGTTACAGAATATAATAGATTGCTCTGCTCCTATCTCCCGAAGCAGATCCTCAACAACGGATAAACGATCATCAGATTCACACTGTATCTTTTTAATGACCAAAGATCCCGAAGTTTCACCAGTAAGAAAATTTACTCTCTCGTAAGCATCTATGTTTATAAAATCTGGTGCTCTAAGAGCCTTTGTCGCAGATGTAAGGATATGATATTTTACATTAGGTAGTTCATCTACAATTAGACTCATCTCCTCACTAAATCCCATTTCAAGAAGTTTATCAAACTCATCGAATATCAGATGCTGAACACTTTTTCCATCAATCACATCATGTGAAAGATGATCGAGTAATCTACCAGGCGTTCCAACGACAACAGTAGGAAGAGAATCTAAACTCCTCTCCTCTGTACGCAGCGAATGCCCACCATAAACACAAGATATGGACTTACCGCACTTGGTAGAACGAAAAACAGTATCAATTTGAAGAGCTAACTCGCGTGATGGTGAAATGATAATCACCTGTACACCCGCTGCCTCTTCCTCTATACGCTCTATTGTTGGCAACAAATAGGCAAGAGTTTTCCCTGCACCAGTAGGTGCTAAGAGCATACGATCATCTGCTTTAGCTGAAAGCATTGCCTCCTGCATAGGGTTAAGAGAATCAAAACCCAAAGTCTTTATTATATTTTTTATATCCATCTTCTTTATCATATTTAAATTTAATCGATTTGTTCTATATCAGTCGCAAGTATGCTGACAATCTTGTGGATAAATCACACCTAATTGGCGACGTACCTCATCTATAATCTCCAATGTAATTAGCGAGTTTTCATGGCTATTTATAGCTGATTCCCGCCGATTAGTCAGTATCAAATCTATAAATTCAGACACTTCATAGAAATATTCATCTCTATTGGTCAGTGCACTGATATCCTCTGCTTTCGGCTTCTGACCTTTTCCAGATGCTGGTGTTAAACGTGCTGAAAAATGCACCTCTCCAATGTGATTTATTTTGTTCAATGTAATCATTCCTGCCTCACCTTGTATCTCTGTCGGCAGACAAGAATCAGCAATCTTAGCATAAAGCACTGTCGCATTCATTCCTTCATACAAAAAATTGACAGCCCCCTGACCATCCACTCCAGATGGCAGTAGTATCCCTGAGGCATCTACCCGCTCCGGGCGACCAAACAAAACGACCATCGGATAAATGGTATATATCCCTATATCCATTATCGCACCATTAGCCAGCTCTGGATTAAAAGCATTCACTAAGTCTCCAGCTTTAAATCGATCATAACGAGAAGAGTATTGACAATAGCTAGAAAAATACCTCCTAATCTCCCCTACTCTATGCAAATTTTGCTGCACTGCAAGAAAATTAGGCGTAAGTGTCGGCTTCATTGCTTCCATAAGTGTCACACCATAACGACTCGATGCAGCTATCATTTGCCGCGCATCAGGAGCATTTGCAGCAAGTGGTTTCTCACACAACACATGCTTACCGTGACTCATACAAAGAATACTCTGCTCTGCATGCAAAAAGTTTGGCGTAGCTATATAAATAGCATCAATCAAAGAGCTTTTTGCCATCTCCTCTAGTGACGTAAATGTATGCGAAATACCATATTTCGAAGCAAAAGCATCAGCAGTTTCCTGTTTCCGTGAGCAAATAGCCACCAGCTCAAAACGCTCATCTTGTCGCGCCCCAGCAATCACCCAATCCGTAATAAAGTTCGTTCCTATTACACCAAAGCGTATTTTCCTTCCATGAATATTTTTCACAGTACAATTTTTTATCAAAATTTATAGAGTATCCATTTTTTTTGCCTATTTTACCAGATTATAAAGCTCTGTTATCTTATTACACATAGCTTCCCAGGAAAAACGTTGACACTCTATAGGCATATTATTACGAAACCGTTTAATATTCCCATTCTGCCACATTTGCTCCATAGAATTAGCCACAGCCTCCACATTACTATCGCATACATATCCGACTTTATCATGTGGAACAATCTCAGACAGACCTCCAACATTAGTTACAATCATCGGAAGATGGAATTGGTATGCAATCTGCGTCACACCACTCTGTGTTGCAGTTTTATAAGGTAATACGATAAAATCAACTACAGAAAAATAGTTCTTTACATCCTTATCTTCAATAAAATAATCATGTAAAATAATATCATCCACTAGTTTATATTCATCTATCAATTTTGTGTATTTCTCTTTTGCAGTGTAAAACTCTCCTGCTACAATCAATTTTTTTCCTACAACAACGCCTTTTACTTTTAAGCGATACCAAGCACTAAGTAAAATATCAAGCCCTTTATAATCACGAATTAGCCCAAAAAACAATGCATATGAACATTTAGTATCAAGGCCTAATCCACCACAAGCGTCTTCAAAAGCTATCCTCTCCCCAAAATTACCAAACAAAGGATGCGGAGAAAAGAGTGCAGGAGCATTCGTGTAATTCTTAAGCTCTTTATTTACCTGTTCTGACATATAAATAAACCCATCAACAGCTCGCAGATAATAATGATTAAACGCTTTATCAATAAAACGTTTTTCGTGAGGCTCAACATTATCAACTTGACAGAGTACTTTTGTATGCCCATTACCACGAGCAATACGAGCAATCGTAGCAAAACAGGGAGATAAAAATGGAGTCCAATACTTCATTAAAATAAAGTCTGGCCGCTCACGACGCAATCGTAAACCTATAGATATCCAATTAAAAGGATTCATGCTATTTACACATCTCTCAATTTCTAAATCTTTAGGAGGAGGAGAAGTTAATGTTTGACTCTTTCCGGGAAAAAGCAACGATGGATATTGAAGCGTAAATGTTTTTATATCAACCTCATTTCCATGCTGACTAAAATGGCGAGCCATAGTTTCCATTATAGAAGCTAACCCCCCTCTATATGGATGGGCTGGACCTAAAACAGTTATTTTCATACATGCCTAAATTATAATATACAAACACAAAGATAGCACAGATTTTTATCTATAAGCCCAATATCTAATAATTCATTGGACTATCGCTCAAAAATAAATATATTTGCACAAACTAAAACAGACCTGATATAAAGTTCATACCTTTACTACATGAAAATTATTGGAAATATTATTTGGTTAGTTTTTGGAGGGATTTTTATTGCTCTAGAATACTTTATTGCTAGTGTCTTTTTGTTTATCACAATTATAGGTATACCTTTTGGTTTACAATCTATTAAGCTAGGCATACTAGCTTTATGGCCATTTGGTGCAGAGATTACAAATAAAGAGTCTGCGCATGGCTGCCTTTCAAGCTTTATGAACATTATTTGGTTCTTTATTGGCGGAGTGTGGATTTTTCTGACCCACGCAATCTTTGGTGTACTTTTTTGTATTACCATTATTGGCATACCTTTTGGAATGCAGCATTTTAAACTGGCAGGCTTAGCACTCACTCCTTTCGGACATGATATTCGATAACGTATAATCCACTCTTGTAAAAACACCATTTTCGCTAAAGATCAAGATGTTCTATATTTATCTTCACAAACAACAATTGCTCTAGTATTAACTAGAATGAATTCACCATATCTGCAATAAAAGCATTTGTTTTTTGTACTTTTGCGACATGATTGATCAGTCCACGATACAGAAAATTTTTGACTCAGCAGATATCTATGAGGTTGTTTCCGACTTTGTAAGTCTAAGGAAACGTGGAGTGAACTATGTGGGTTGTTGTCCCTTTCACAATGAAAAAACAGGATCGTTTACCGTCTCTTCTACAAAGGGTATTTATAAATGTTTTGGTTGTGGAAAAGGAGGTAATTCTGTCAACTTCATCATGGAACATGAACAGATGTCTTATGTAGAAGCATTGCGTTGGCTAGCCCATAAATATAATGTTTTTATTGAGGAGAAGGAATTAACTGAAAATCAAAAGCAGGAAAAGTCGGATAGAGAGAGTATGCTAATTGTAACTCAATATGCTGAAAGTTTTTTTGTCGATCAAATCTTTAATACTGACGAAGGAAAATCAATTGGCCTAGGATACTTTAATAAGCGTGGATTAGACAATGCTACCATTGAAAAATTTGGCCTAGGCTATTGTCCAGAAGCTTGGGACGGATTGACAAAATCAGCAATAGAAAAAGGTTACAAAAAGGAATTCCTTGTGAAATCTGGACTGTCCATTGAAACGGAACGTGGAATATTTGATCGTTTTCGTGCTCGCGTGCTCTTTCCAATACGAGATATAGCAGGCAAAATCATCGCTTTTGGTGGTCGAATCATGACCAATGATAAAAAGAGCGCAAAATATCTAAACTCTCCAGAATCAGAAATTTACCACAAGAGTCGGACCCTTTACGGTATCTATTTTGCAAAAAAAAGCATCGCCAAGGAAAATCGCTGCTATCTCGTTGAAGGCTATCTGGATGTAATCTCTTTTCATCAAAAAGGAATAGAAAACACAGTCGCTTCTTCAGGCACAGCCCTGACCGTTGAACAAATTCGTTTGGTTCGTCGCTTAACACCCAATATCACTATTATTTACGATGGAGATGCGGCAGGATTAAAGGCTTCACTTCGGGGTATTGACCTTGTACTTGAAGAAGGTATGAATGTACGTGTTGTACCCCTACCTGATGGAGAGGATCCTGATTCTTACGCTCAAGCACATACAGCAGAAGAGGTGCTAGATTATATCAATAAGAATGAGACTGACTTTATCCATTTCAAAACAAAGGTCTTGTTGGAGGAGGCTGGTAATGATCCCATTGAGCGTGCTAAACTCATAACAGATGTAATAAAAAGCATTTCACTTATTCCGGATGCGATTACCAGGTCCGTCTATATCCAAGAGACCGCTTCGCAACTGAAGGTAGAAGAAAAAGTACTTTATACTGAGATTGCACGCATCCGAAAAGAAAAGGTCGGTGATCCCACTCCCGTTCAATATAAATCACCATCACAGCAAAAACCTGAAATCAGTTTAACACCATCAAAAATAGGTGCAACCCTACCCTGTGATACGGAAGAGATGATATTGATCCGTTATCTATTGATGTTTGGTGGGCAAGAACTTTATGAAGAAGAGCGTGATGATATTATACACTCTATTAGTGTAGGAGAATATATTATAAGCGAGTTGGATGATGACGCTCTATTGTTACAAAATCCAAAATTACAAGAGATACAAAATGCATATCGTGAGCATTATAAATGTCCTGATTTTATCCCTTCCAAATTTTTTGTTGGTCATCCTGATCCAGAAATTTGTTCCATCGTGGCAGATATTTTAAGCGAGCCTTATGAGTTAAGTCGTATGTGGACAGAAAAAGATAGTACTGCGCGCAGCGAGGAAACCATGCTAGGCGAATTACTCCCTAAAATTGTAGATAATTATAAGATGCGCCGCATTGAGATTATGTGTCGTCAAGCAGATAGCAATATACTGGCCTGTCAAAATTCAGGAGATCTGGAAAAACTGCTAGAATGGATCACAAAGAAAAATGCCATGATCAAAGTGAGAGTCCGACTAAATAAAAAACTCAAAAGAACGGTATAAAGAAAAACTATAAATTTCTAATTCATCAATTCTTTTTGGCTTTTATCTTTTATTTCTTGACTTAAACATATAAATTTGCAAATCGAAAATTATATATAAGAAGAAATTAAATATTATATACTATGGGAAGAGCATACGAATTTCGTAAAGCACGTAAATTTAAAAGATGGGGTAATATGGCTCGTACATTTACCAGAATCGGAAAAGAGATTGATATTGCTGTAAAAGCAGCTGGTCCAGAACCAAGTAATAATACCCGTCTCCGTATTCTTCTTCAGAATGCAAAGGCTGCAAATATGCCAAAGGATACCATTGACCGTGCAATTAAACGCGCTGTTTCAAAGGATACAACTGACTATAAAGAGATTATTTACGAAGGATACGCACCTCATGGTATTGCTATCGTTGTTGAAACAGCAACAGACAATCACGTCCGAACGGTAGCAAATGTTCGCCATGCTTTTACAAAATATGGCGGTTCACTAGGAACTGCTGGTTCGCTAGATTTTATGTTCGACCGAAAATCTGTCTTTAAAATCAATAAACCAGAGAATTTTGACATTGATGAATTTGAACTGGAAATGATCGACTACGGTGTTGATGAAATTTTTGAAGACGAGGATGGAGTGATCAATATTTACGGTTCATTTGACGCCTATGGAAATGTGCATAAGCATTTAGAAGAGCATTCATTTGACATTGTTAGTGGTGAGTTTACACGCATTCCAACGGATACAAAAGAACTAACGCCTGAACAACGTGCTGACGTAGATAAAGTATTGGATAAATTAGATGAAGATGAG
>CAMRAP010000017.1 GCA_947039985.1 uncultured Odoribacter sp. | reverse complement strand
GGTCTGTAACTCTGACAAGTGATCTTTTAACGATTCTGGCGAGCTAAAATTGACAATTAATTCGCCATAACTCAATGCTGGTTCTGCTACTGTGCGCACTAGGTTATAGCGTGAGGGAGTGCCTCCTAGACTAGTTGTTACTGCTGTTATGTCGGCTTGACTTCTCAGGTATTTACTAATATCGGCGAGGTCATTTTTTACTGTTTCTGGATTAGTACCATATGGCATTTTGTATTCGATATAGCATTGGTTGTAGCTTAAGTCGGGAAAAAATCCTTGTCGTATAAACTGGAATCCGTAAATGCTGACTGCTAATAAAGCAATAGTAACACCGATAAATGACCATCGATAATGAATAGAGAATTTTAAAAGCTTTTGATAGTTTTGATAGATTTTCCCACTAAAAGGGTCCTCTTTTTGACTAAATTCAATGGGTTTTATCTTGAATACTTTGTCGGCTTGTATGGGTACGTATACTAGTGCTAATAGCCAGCTTAGCCACAATGAAACAGCCAGAACGATGAATAGGTCTCTGACATATTGTCCCGTTGTATCTGGCGACATATAGATGGGCAGGAAGGTGAGGATGCCAATGGTTGTGGCCCCTAGTAGGGGTAAAGCAGTTTTCTTTGTGATGTTTACTAAGGCAGCAGGTTTTGTAATACCTCGCTTTAGGTCTACCATTATTCCGTCAACTATTACGATGGCATTGTCAACTAGCATCCCCATAGCAACGATGAATGAAGCTAGGGAAACACGCTGTAAAGTTCCATCTAGCATATGGAGAATGAGAACTGAGCCAAGAACGACTATCACTAGACCTATTCCAACTATGTAGCCACAACGAATCCCCATAGCTAGCATAACGACAAGAATGACTATCAGGACTGATTCGAGTAGATTTATCATAAATACATCTATTGCATTTTTGACACGAGTGGGCTGAAAGAATACTTTTTTAAAATCAATACCAACAGGGATTATATTTTGCTTTAATTTAGCTAGTTCTTTGTCTATTTTCTTGCCTAACTCGATGATATTCCCTCCTTTTTCCATAGCAATGGAGATGCCTATTGCCGGTAGGGAGTCGTAGCTTAAGCCTTCTTGTTGTGGTTCTATGTAGCCTTTTGTGATTTGTGCTACATCTCCCAAGCGAATATTTGATTCTTCATGTCCACGGATAAGTAGGTCTTGAATGTCTTTGAGTCCTTTAAAACGATCGTCAACTCCTACTTTTACACGCTTTTCACCACTATTGTAATATCCAGAGTAGACTGTTGCATTTTGTCCTTTCAGTGTTAACATGATTTCTGCTGGATGGACTCCTAAATTAGCCATTTTTGCTTCTTGTATATCAATATTGACACAAGATGGTCGCTCGCCATAAAGCACAACACCACTCACCCCATCAATATCCAATACGTTACGAGTCACTAAGTCTGCATAATCAATCATATCTTGATACCCAAAACCGTCTGAAGTCATGGCATAGAACATGCCATAGACATCACCAAAATCATCTAATACCATTGGTGTTTGTGCACCGCTGGGTAGTTGTGTTTGTACATTGACTACTTTCCGACGTAGTAAATCCCAATTTTGTTGTAGCTCTGCAGGTGGAAGTGTTGCACTTAGCTCAACAAGAATATAGGAAACATTATCCATCGAATGGGATTCGATATGGTCTAAATCGCCCATTGAACGGATGGATTTCTCTAGAATGTCCGTCACTTCTAACTCAACTTGCCAAGCAGATGCGCCAGGATATACTGTGACAACCATTGCCTGTGTTACTGTAATAGCAGGATCTTCAAGTTTACTCATCACAAAGAAGGAGTAAATGCCTCCAAGTACAAGTGTAATGACAAAAAAACGGATGAGTGCTCTATTGTTTAAGGCGTATTCTGTTAAACTCTTCATATACTGTTAGTATCAACTCAAGCTTTAAGGGCAAGCTCTCGATTTAAAATTTATAAAAGTTTTCCGATATTAGATGAGGATGTTTGAGGTAAAGGCTTCACTTTTTGCCCCTCTTTTAAACCATTAACCCCAGCTGAAACGATCGTTTGTTTTGCTTTGAGATTAGATTTGACGCAGGCTGTTCCCTCTTTATTTATTTGCTTAATCTCTACTTTTGTTTGGAATATAGTTTGTTTGTCTGGATTGTATATCCAGACATATGATTCGCCATTTTGTCGGAAGATAGAGGTTAATGGAATGAGGTTTAGGCTCTCTTCTGTTGGCTTGTAAGCGATATTCACCGTGATACTCATTCCAGCGGCTAATTCTTTGGCAAGCTCTTTTTTCATCCGGAGGCATACTTTAAACAGTTGATTATAGTTGGCTTCTTGGTTTATATCTACCAATTCGAGTGGTATGTTTTTATGAGGAAATAAATTTGTGGTAGCATAAAAAGACTTGAAATTATTTCGGCGCACAAAATCATTTGCTGAAATATCTATATTGACATCAAAATAGTCGTCGTTGATCATGGATAGGATAGGAGTTCCTTGATTTATAATCTCTGGAGGACTGAAATATTTATGTTGAATAAATCCATCAAATGGCGCTTTCAATTTTGTATCGTTTAAAGCATTTCGATGTGAACTATAAATTGCTGTGATTCGTTTTTTTGCAGCAATGGCCTTGTCGTATTCATTAATAGAAAGACTACCTCTTTCATAGAGTTCTATTACACGGTCTGACTCGCCCTTTATTTGTTTATATTCTGCACTCGTAGCATCATACTGTAATTGATAATCACGGGCATCTAATTCAGCTAATAGCTGACCTTTTTTGACTTTTTGTCCTTCGTCAGTAAACACTTTTTTTATAGGTCCTGCTACCCTAAAAGCTAATTTTACATCTTCTGCAGCTTTTATTTTACCTGGATAATTAACCGATGAATATTCATCAAATTTCTTTACTTTCGTTAGCTTCACCAAGGGAGTTGTTTGTAAAGTTGTTTGCTCCTTTTTGCAAGAGCTTGCTCCCAGCAAACAAATCGATAGTATGGTATAAAATAAGCAAGAAGCTGCTTTTGTATTTCTGATCTTTTTCATATAAAAATAGTATCTTCAATTTGTTATAATTAAAGTATATACTTAAAAGAAATGAAATATGTTTCAGAAAGTGGTGTAAAATTGAAATATAATATTGTTTATGATATCCAATCACATCATTAAGCAGTGGTCGTTTTGTTGTAGGTAATTGTATTATTAGCTCAATACTCACATTAAAAATAGGTGATAAACAAAGAAAGTGGACCTAAGCCCACTTTCTTTAATATACGTATTGTTTACAAGGTGTTTAATACATATCGGTGATGTCCCAAACAAAGACACGGATACCGTTTTCTTTATTAACTTCATCCAAATTTTTTGCATATTTAAGGATAAGAGGAACTTTTTCCTCTTCGACAATTGTCAATATCGAAGTGTTCATTTCGGGCCAAGTATGGTCACCCATGCGTGGTTCACCCCCGTTTGATCCGGCACCATAAACTAGTGGCCATTGTGTGAATCCTTTGATTTGTAATTGATCAAGGATATAAGTGACACGCTCAGTTAAGGCTTGATTATATGTGATAAATACGGCTTTTTTCATATTCTCAAAATTAATATTAATCATTATTCTTTTTAGGAAGATCTCTTTCTGCATCAAAATCACTCATAAACTTGTATTGTTTACTTTGCGATTTCGATTTATCACGACTACCACTCTTATCCATAACGGCATAAACGGCTGGAATAATAAGCATGGTAACAATAGTGGAGAAAATCATACCTCCAATTACGGCAACACCCATTGGACGCCAAGTTTCAGAACCTTCACCAACACTCATAGCCATGGGTACCATACCAAGAATTGTAGTTAAAGAGGTCATCAACACAGGACGTAGACGAGAGCGACAAGCTAGTGCAATTGCATCATACAAGCGAACTCCTCGTTCACGCATTAAGTTGATAAAGTCAATCAGTACGATACCGTTTTTAGTCACAATACCTACCAACATAATACCTCCCAAGGCTGCCACTGTACTCAATGTTGTGTTTGTCATTAAAAGTGCCAAAATAACACCCGTAAATGCAAACGGAATAGAAAGCATAATAATGAATGGCATTTTAAACGACTCAAACTGAGCAGCCATAACAATATATACTAACATTAATGACAGTAATAACAACCAAACTAATGAACCGAACGACTCTTGCTGATCTTCGTAAGAACCTCCAATATATAAAGAGATGTTTTGAGGCACATCTTCAAGATTTTCAATGATATCTTGAGCACCTACCACAAGGTCTCCTAAGGAAACACCTGCTGCTGGCGTGATTGAAACTTTCAAAAGACGCTGCTTACTTTTACGCTCTATATTGGGTGGAGAGAAAAATTCCTTAATCTCACCTAGCTCTTTTAAACGAACTTTTTTGCCATATCCATCTACAATTTGAATGTTTTCAACCTCTGTTATAGACGAACGATAATGCTCGTCTAAGCGAACGATGATGTCATATTCTTCACCATCTTCTTTAAATTTGCTATTACGATAACCGTATATTCGGTTGCGAACATACATTCCAACCTCTGATGTTGTCAGAGCATGACGAGCCAGTTTATCTTGATTTAAAAGAATCTGTAGCTCAGATTTATCTTCATCACGACTAATTTTAATATCCTCTGCTCCTGGTATTTGACGAGCTTGCTGAGCAATAGTCTGAGCTAATCTTGTTGTTACATCAAAATCATGTCCCATGATTTCAATATCAACCGAGTTGCTTCCCATACCTCCACCAGAAGAGGATGTACTTACCGTGTACTGCAATACATCTGGAAAGCTTTTTAGGATAGCACGTATTTGGTCGGCAATGACAAATATATCTCTATCACGATCTTCAATATCTACAGTACGCATACGCATATTTAAGATATTGTTACCTGTGCTATTCATCATAGAAGCAAATGAAGCCTCTTCTTCACTACCGTATGAAAGGTTAATAATCTTAACCTCAGGCACATTTGAACGGATAGCTGAATCGATCTGCAAAGCAACAGATTTTGTTTCTTCAACTCGCTGACCAGATTGCATCTTTACATAAACACTCATAGAACTCTCATCGTTCTGTGGCATAAAGTCCGTTTTAATAAATTGAAGAAGCAGAAGTGAACCGACAAATAATGCCACCATCGAAAGGATAACAAATGCCTTGTGATGTAATACCCAACGGATCAATCTTTCATAAGCACCATCCAATTTATCTAATATTTTTGAAGTGATGCTATAAAAACTAAAACCTTTCCCTTCTGTTTTATCTTGAAGCTTCATCAACTGTGCACAAAGCATAGGGGTTAGAGAGATGGCTGTTACGGTTGAAGTACAAACAGTGATACACACAATCCATCCCAATTGCTTGAATAAGATTCCAGTCATACCAGTAACCAAGGTCAAAGGAAAAAATACAGCCACCGTTACTAAGGTGGTTACAATAACAGATAACCAAACCTCATTTGTTCCATACTTGGCTGCTTCACGTGGACGGCTACCTCGGTCGATGTGTTTGGTGACATTTTCCAAAACCACAATCGCATCATCCACCACCATACCAATAGCAATAGATAAAGAAGATAATGAGATAATATTCAGTGATTCACCTGTTACAAATAAGTATATAAAAGCAACAATCAATGAAATAGGGATAGTTAAAGCAATAATAAAGGTTGCTCTCCAGCGTCCCAAGAACATGAACACAACGATAATCACAAAAATCAAGGCATACATCAATGAACTTTGTAGGTTGTTGATTGCCCCTACAATAAAGTCTGAGTTGTCCGAAATAATCTGAAAGTTGATATCCGTAGGAAGTTCTTTTATGGCAAGTTCTACTTGCTCCTTTGCATTTTTGGCTACAGCAACAGCATTTGCATCGGTTTGCTTAGTGATCAGTAAAACTGCACCATCGCCCCTATTGATACTTTGTTCAAGGGTAATATCCTTTAAGCCATCACGCACATCTGCAACATCTCGTAGATAGATCGTTTTATTATTTTGAGTCCCTAAAACAATATCCTTAATCTGGTCGCTCTCTTTAAACTCACCTTCAACACGTAAGGTGTAGTCCATTTGTCCCATCTTAACATTACCGGAAGAAATATCTTTATTCTCTGCCAGAATCTTACTACCTATTTGCTCTAAAGTCAGATTATAGGCATCCAATTTATTAGGATCAATGTCTACATACACAACACGTTCTGGAGCACCTGAAATCATAACAGAAGCAATACCCTCTACCCGGTTCAGTCGTGTAATTAATTTGTCGTCCAAGATTTTATCAATACCCGAATAAGACTCTTCAGCCGTAATCGCATAAATCAAAATAGGCATCATTGAGGTGTTGAAACGCATGATCGTTGGGCGATCAATATCATCTGGCAAGGATTGAATGGACTTATCAACTGCATCACGTACATCATTTGACGCTTCATCTAAATTGACTTCCCAATCAAACTCCAATGAAATGACAGATAGATTATCATAAGAAATGGAAGTTAATTCTTCTAGATTGTCTACGGAGTTTAATTGATCCTCTAGGATTTTTGTTACATTCTCCTCAATATCCGATGCATTCGCTCCAGGGTAAGTTGCCATTACCGTAATATATGGAGGGTCCATTTTAGGATACAGGTCAACAGGTAACTGCAGATAAGAGGCAATTCCCAAAACCATAATAGCGACGAACACCATTAAAGTTGAGATGGGTTTATTGACCGCTGTATTATATATACTCATATTATTATTATTAAGCCGTTAAAATCGTGTTACTTACTTCGCTATACTGATTGTTGAACCATCCACCAAACGTCCTTGACCAACAACAATTAGTTCAGTACCTTCTTGAATCTCGTCACTGATTAACTCCATTTTATCTTCAAAACGTTTACCCAGTTCTACACTAACCCGTTTTGCTTTACCATTTTCGTGAATAAAGACATAGCGGTCATTAGAACCTTGAAGTTTTAAGATGGCAATTGCAGGTGCAACGACAGCTTCTGTTTCTCCAACAAAAAAATCTATCGTTCCAAACATTCCAGGACGAAGAAGCTCGTCTTTATTTGGGATTCTGACCTCTACAGTAAAGGTTCTTGACGCTGGGTCGATCGTTGGATAAACAATATTTACAGTACCATTAAAAACAGTGTCTGGGAAAACATCACTTTTCAATTTAACTGGAGTACCTTTCTTTATTGTTCGATAGTATTGTTCTGAAATATTTACATTCGCTTTTAGTGGATTAATTCTTTCGATCGTTATAATCGATGGTTTTGATGCACCACCAAAAGCACCACCAGTGTACACCTCACCATTTTCAAAATATTTACCCGTTACAACACCACTGAAAGGTGCCAACATTTGAGTGTTTTCCTTCAAGAACTCTACATTAGATTTGGCAATGTCATACTGAGTGATAGCTGCATCGTAAGCTTGCTTACTAATACTTTGAGTCTCATTTAATAATTTTGCTCGATTGTATTCAGTCTCTAAATTTTTCAACTGCACCTCTGCTTGTTGTAAATTAGTTCTATCCATCGTCACTAATAACTGATCTTTTTTAATACGATCCCCTATTTCTACATAAATTTTCTCAATACGTCCCATAGCTGCTGGAGCGTAGAATACCTGTTCGTCTGCTTGTAGGTTTGCTGCATAATCTAGTGTACGAGCAATGTTTTCTTTTACCATTTTCTGCACCTTTACTGGAATGATTTCAATGGTAGCTTTCTCTACTTTTTTTTCTGAACATCCAGTTAGGAGAGCAAGTGTAAGTGTGAATAAAATCAGATTCTTTATCATGGTTATTTGTATTTAATTATTTCTCGTTAATGTCAAGAACTTTAGTATTGAGGAGTGATTCTATTTATTTCAACTCGTTATATAATTTTTCTAATTGTGTCTGCGACTGTAATAAATTCAGACAAGCAGAAGTATAATTATTTTCAGCTTGTAGGTAATTATTATTGGCTTGAGTTAGGTCGAGACTTGAAACGACTCCTGCATTGTATTTGTGTTGATAGTTTTCAAGCACTTTCTTTGCCACACGAATATTTTCTTTTTGTAAATTATAATCCTCTAGTGTATTCTTTAATGTAAACTTCAGTTGTTCTTCTTGTAAAAACAACTGATCTTCTAAGAAGCTTTTAGTCAGTGTTGATTGTTCTAAAGAGATTTTTTCTTGATCTAACTGTGCCTTGCGTTGCAGACCAGAAAAAACTGGAATATTCATTGTAATGGTAGCTGAATGCTTTGGACTAAAATCCAAACTAGGTTCTATCAGTCGATGTGTATAGCCATATCGAGCAGAAAGAGTTGGAGTATACGCCATCTTTTTCAGAACAACCATCTTTTTCTGTAAATCTTCCTGGGTTTGCATCAATTGATACTGTGTGTTTTTATTGATATCAAAATCTTGCAAGGATAGCTTTAAGAAATTATCTTCATGTAGAAAATCGTTTAAATTATCTGTTAAATGAATCTGTGTACCCGCCTGTAGTCCAAGTTGTAAGCGCAATAAATTATAGTTGACGTCAATCGTACGTTCCATAGCCAATAGACTATTTTTTAGTAATCCAACTGTGATCTTAATTTGATCTACATCTGTGACCTCTGCCGTACCTGCCTTATACATATTAGTTGTATGAGTTTCGATCTCACTCATATTATCTAAATTCTGTTTCACCGTTTCCGTCAAACGTTCGCTAACAAGAATCGTATAATACGAATTATAAACGGTTTCTTTAATGTCTTGCTCTGTAATACCAACTTGCTGAGTAGTGATTGATTTTGCAATTTTACTGGTTTGAAGCCCTATAATCCATTGACCACTGAATAGCAATTGAGAGACACTTAAACTTGCAGTCGACTGATCTTCTAGTGTTGTCGTTTGTGTAGAGCCTGGCATACTCATCTTGTGTCTGAAATTAGTACTATAATCTAATGTACCATTAATTTGCGGTAATCCTTGAGAAATGGCTTCCGTAATCATCGCATCCCTTAGCTCAATATCCATTTGTGATGTCTGCAACTCTTTGTTGTGCTCTACAGCAAAACGAATAGCTTCCTCAAGCGACAAACTTTGTGGCCCACTAGGAACCTGCTGTGCCTGCACTATCCACGGAATGAAGAACGCAATTAAAGTGATTAATACTCTTTTTTTCATTATTTTTTAGTTATTGATTTTATAACAAATTATTTTACAACTGTTCCTATCTTATCAAAATCTGTGCCAATTAGTCTATCTCTTTTGGTTTTATTGCTTGTTTTTTATCTCTGAAATGATTCGTTTGGGTAGTATTCAATAGCATAATGGGATATGAGAATATTGCATATAAAGTACTAAACAGGAGTGTGTACGATTAAAAGTGCAGATGAAAGGAAATAATGTTTAGATTTGCATTTGTCTAATAATCATAGTTTTTATTTATATATTATCAATAGCATGAACATATTTCAACCGATAAGCCTGCTATGCATTAGCTTGTTATTTTATGCTTGTAATAGCAATACCACAAAAAGTGCGACAGCAAAAAAGAAAGCAAATGACGGTCTATACCGAATTTCGATTGCTCTTCCCGACATGGATACATTGCAAGATATTTATCTTTCTGAGGTAGCAGATAGTGTATTCTATACAGCTTTGTCAGATGGCACTCCTTTGCCTAATGGTTTACGTGCTGAAATAACTGATAGTGGCATCTTAGTTAGCAGTATTAGACAGGGTTCAGAAAATTTGGAGCTATATGATTTTAATGGTGATTTAAAAAAAGATATAGGAGCAAGAGGACGAGGAGTAGGAGAATATCTTGATCCAGCCTGGGGAGTGAATAGAAATACAAATGAAGCTTATGTTAGTTCGCGTGCTAGTTATGCAATCCAAACATACGATCTACTAGGTTCAAGTCCTAAGATGATAAAGAAGGTTAAAAATAATCGACTATTTCAAAATCCTCTAGCTAATATTATGGGTGTTGGAAAAAACATTTTGACTATTTATTCGAGCAGGTACAGATACAATAAAAATCAGATAGAATTGATGCTATATAATCCTAGAACAAATACCATAGTGGATTCTCTTATCAATTACAACACTCTTCCAGAGCATTCTAAGAGAACTGGAATGGTGATGCATAGATCACCATCTCCTATGTATGTTGAATACAAAAATGAGATCTATTATATGAATGTATATTCAGACACGCTGTACAGAATCACAGAAAAAGAGATCATGCCTTTTGCTATTTTTGAATTTGGTAAGTATAAATATCATGCTGAAAATCCAATAGCAGTAGAGAAATTTCAAGAGGCAAAAATGCCCGTGATTAAATCAATATTCTTAAGTTCTATACTACGGACATCTAATGGACTATATGCACAATTTAGATATAAAGAGAATCGATTTCTTTATGCTTTAAATCTAGACAATTTGGCAGAGCGGTATTGCAAACCATATTTTATAAACGATTTAGATAATGGCCCTGATTATAATATACATAAAGAAGGACAGCCAAATATAGATCAAAGTCCACATCAAATGATTGATGTGGCAACATTTAAATTGAGAATAGATGATGCTGAAAAAGATTCTAGGCGACAAAATGCAAGCTTCCCAAAGGAAAGACTTTTTCCAAATAATAAGATGGCTAAAAAGCTAAAGAACATTGCCAAATTTCAGCAACTTTGGGACAAATCAACGGAAGAGAGTAACCCCATAGTACAAATCTTTAACTTTAAGGAATAAACTTTAGATGACAAGGATTTCCTCAATTTACATATTCAACAAAAAAATCTTATCTTTGTTGAAAATTTAAATTAAGGTCTCAAAAATATGGATACGATACGACAAAATAAGGTCTCAAAGCTAATACAGAAAGATTTGAGCGAGATGTTTCAGAAGGACTGCAAGGAGTATGCTATTGGTGCTATGCTCTCTATTACGACTGTACGGGTGAGTCCCGATCTTTCATATGCTAAAATTTATGTTAGTATCTTTCCTTCTGATCGCGTAGATGCAGTGATGGAAAGCTTGAAAGAACATAATAAAAGTATACGCTTTATTCTTGGGCGAAAAGTGGGGAAACAGATGCGCATCATCCCTGAATTACGATTCTTTGTCGATGATAGCTTAGACTATATCGACAAAATAGATGAATTATTGAAGTAACCTGGAAAGAATGCTCCTTTATGGGCAATCTCTTCAAATGTTCTGAAATTTATGTGGTTATCCCTTTTTATTGCACGTCGCTATCTGTTTGCTAAAAAGAAACAGAATGCCATTAATATCATTTCAACCATTAGCGTTGTAGGTGTCACAATCGGTACAACGGCTTTGATTGTGGTGCTTTCTATTTTTAATGGGATGGATGTATTGCTACAAAAAAGCACGGATAGCTTTTCACCAGATCTTGTGATCTCTCCTAAAACGGGGAAATTCGTTGATTTTGAATCAAGTGTATATTCTATTTTAGATCAAAATGCTGAGATTGATTTCTATAATAAGGTGATAGAAGAGAAAGCTATGGTAAAATATGGAGAAACAATTCTCCCTATTGTACTTAAAGGTGTTGACAGTACTTATGTAAAAAACTCTCGTCTAGCAGACGGTATCGTTGATGGGAAGTTGCTGTTGAAGACAGATTCTGGATATGGTGCTGCTGTGGGATATGGGATTGCTGCTCAGTTAAGAATAGGATTAACTTTGCTGACTCCGATGGTATTTTATTATCCAGACAAAAATGCGACGAGTACTTTAAATGCTCTAAATTCAAAATATCTATTTCCTACGGGACTTTTTGCTGTACAGCAAGAAATTGATGTACAATATGTTATTACAGACATCGATTTTGCAAAAGATCTATTTAAAACAGGGACAATGATCTCTAAAATAGAGATTAAAATAAATGACTCATCTCTTCTCCCTAAGATCAAAGAGCAACTGATCAAAGATACGCAAGGACAATTTCGTATAGAAGATAAATTTGAAATGAATAAGGCTTTTTATGCCATGATGAAGTCTGAAAAATTAGCTGTTTTCATGATTTTACTTTTTATCTTGCTGATTGCTCTATTTAATATTGTGGGGTCAATCTCTATGTTGATTATCGATAAAAAGGAGGATATCAACACTTATAAAGCCATGGGGATGACTACCGTAAGGATTATTTCTATTTTTAAAACAGAAGGAAACCTAATCACCTTTATAGGTACCCTATTAGGAGTTGTAATTGGCGTGACAATCTGTTTTATTCAAGAAAAATATGGTGTTATCACTTTAGGAGATGGTAGTTATATCATAGATGCTTATCCCGTAAAACTCGTATTAAATGACATCTTAATAATTATAGTAACCATATTGTCTATGGGTTATCTTGCTTCTTGGTTACCAGTGACGTATCTAGTGAAAAAATTAGGGAAATGATGAAGAAAATACTGACTAGCTTTTTATTTATATGGTGTTTTTTCATGGGAGGAATTGCACAAGAAAAAGAGGTTAAAGCTGTGATAGAAACAAATCTGGGGAATATGGTCATCAAGTTATACAATGATACCCCAGAACATCGAGATAATTTTATTCGCCTAACTAAATCAGGACACTATAATAATACGCTATTTTATCGAGTGATTAAGAATTTTATTATCCAAGGTGGCTCTTCAGATAGCCGAAATGCCATAAAGGGGCAACAAATTGGTTTTGGTCGACCGGTTACTATTAATGCAGAGATAAAAGAAAAGCATTACCATAAAAAAGGCGCATTGGCTGCACCCCGTCAGCCTGATCGTGAAAACTTTTTTAAAGAGTCCGATGTTTCACAGTTCTACATTGTTCATGGTCGAAAACATACACCTGAAGAGCTTAAAAATTTAGTTAATCAGGTCAATGTTCCGATAAAAAAAGCAATTCAAAGAAAACGCTATACTCCAGAGAAAAAGATCATACTGGATTCTCTCCGTAAACAAAAGAAGGTAGTAGAGTTTCGTGAAATTGCGAATAAAATCAAACAAGATATCGCTTTTGATTGGGAGGCAAATAATGACAAAATTTATATGTCAGACGAAAAACAAAATGAGTACATTCATTTAGGAGGAGTGCTCCACTTAGATAAAGAATATACCGTATTTGGAGAGGTTGTTGAGGGATTAGACATCTTGGATAAAATTGCAAACTTATCCACTGATAAAAGTGATCGGCCTTTTAAAGATATCACGATTAAAGTTAGAATTTTAAATGAATAATATCATTCCTAATGAAGAAATTTACAAACAAATATGTTCTAATCAGTGCAAACATGATTTGGATTGCCATTATCTTTATACTTTGTACAATGCCCAGTGAAGATATTCCTAAATCAGAATTTGAAATTCCACATTTAGACAAAGTGGTGCATTTTAGTCTTTTTTTCATTCTCTCCGTACTGTTACTAACTACATTTAAACTCCATAGCTCATTGACAAAAAGGCGATCGTATGTGATTATTATCCTCATCGTTTTAGGGTTTGGAGGAGCAATAGAAGTATTACAACAAGAGTTTTTCAATCGAGCTTGTGAATTTGGAGATTTAGTTGCTGATACGATGGGGGGAGTGATAGCTTTCTTTTTCTTTCCTTTTATCAAAGGATTTTTTAAAATCAAATCTTAAGATTTTCATTTTCACTCTATCAGATTTTCATATTCAATTAATTCAGCTAATTTTGTAGCTTGAAATCAAAAGTATTGACAATGTTAGAAAAGATCAAGCAATTAATAGCAGAAATTGAAAGTTTTACAACTACTTCGATCGAAGAGGTTGAACTATTCAGAATTAAGCATCTTAGTAAAAAAGGTAGTATTGCAGCCTTATTTGATGACTTTAAAAATGTTCCAGGGGAACAAAAAAAAGATATTGGTAAAGGATTGAACGATCTAAAAACGGCGGCTTTAAATAAAATCAACGAATTAAAGGATCATCTTTGTGATACCGATCAAGGGAAAACAGGTCTTGATTTAACCTCACCAGGAGATGCTATCGCTAATGGAACTCGCCATCCCCTTGCTATTGTAAGAAATGAAATTCTTGCTATTTTCAATAAACTTGGTTTTACCATTTCTGAAGGACCAGAGATAGAGGATGACTGGCATAATTTTTCTGCCTTGAATTTTCCTGAAGAACATCCAGCACGTGATATGCAAGATACATTTTTTATAGAGAAAAATCCAGATATTGTTTTACATACTCACACCTCATCAGTACAGGTTAGAGATATGGAAACACATGAGCTACCTATTCGCTTGGTGACTCCAGGACGTGTATTCCGTAATGAGGCAATCTCTGCTCGTGCTCACTGTATCTTCCATCAGATTGAAGCCCTATATATAGATGAAAATGTCTCGTTTGCTGATTTAAAGCAAACTCTAACTTATTTTGCAAAGGAACTATTCGGAGCAGAAACACAGATTCGTCTTCGTCCATCCTATTTCCCTTTCACGGAACCTTCTGCTGAAATGGATGTGTCATGTAGTCTTTGTGGAGGAAAAGGGTGTAATATATGTAAAGGAACAGGTTGGTTAGAAATCCTTGGATGTGGAATGATTGATCCTAATGTACTTGAATTAAATGGTATTGATAAAGAAAAGTATACTGGATTTGCTTTAGGAATGGGTATTGAGCGTATCACCATGCTAAAATATGGGATCAATAATCTGCGTTTATTCTTTGAAAATGATATTCGTTTTCTAGAGCAATTTACAGCAGCGATATAGTCTTGTTACTATGGTTCGCATATATGTATTTTTGCAAATAATTCTACTCTCCACTTTTTATAGTTGTCATGCTGCCTATATTTCTAAGGCAGATGCAGCTGTATTGCAAAAATTTTGGAGGTATGCTAATAAGCATCAATTGTCTGAAAAAGTGATAAGTGAACGAATCACTACTATTGCTGTTTTCTTTATGAATACGCCTTATAAGAGTAACACGCTGAATGCTACCAAGAAGGAATTGCCTATTATAAATCTTCGAGAACTAGATTGTGTGACATTTGTAGAAAATGTATTAGCACTTTCATTATTGCCAGAATACAGCGATAAATCCATTGATGATTTTGTAAAGAATATAGTTAAAATAAGGTATCGTAATGGTAAAATTGAAGATTATACTTCACGCTTGCACTACTCGTCAGACTGGATATATGAAATGAATCGTCAAGAGATACTTACAGATATTACTCAATTTGCTGGAGGAATTAAATTTTATCCACAGATAAATTTCATGTCTAAAAATTACGAGAAGTATCCACCAATCAAAAATGATTGCAAATTAAGGGCAAAAATTAAGGCTATTGAAACAACTGTCAATGAACGAACGTATCACTATATACAGAAAGAGAAGGTGGCTGCATCTTACCATTTGATAAAGTCAGGTGATGTCGTTTTAATTACTACGACTATCAAAGGTTTAGATACATCGCACATGGGCTTCGCGTTTAAGCAGCAAGGAAAGACTTATTTATTACATGCTTCTAGTGAAAAGAAGAAAATTGTGATTAGTAAGCAAGTTTTGCAAGAGTATTTGGCAGGTAATCGCACGCAAAGTGGCGTCATGATTGCTAGAAGTTCTAAAGCTATGGCTAAATAATTGGCACAATATTTGTTTATATATTTTCAAAACTAAAAACTAAATATTATGAGAAAGATTTTTATTGTTATTCTATCATTTGCACTTGCTGGTTTATTTAGTAGTTGTGCAAATCGAAAAGTGGCACGTGTGAATTCAAA
>CAMRAP010000016.1 GCA_947039985.1 uncultured Odoribacter sp. | reverse complement strand
TTCCAGGAGTAAACTCCAAACTACCGTGAGTTCCAAAATGAATTAAGGCATCTGCTTTAAATCCATGTTGAGTCCATAGGTATGAAGCAATATAAGGATGTGGCGGTGCTTTGTCTGTTCCGTGTACAATCTGGAAGCTATTACTTCCTACACCTGCTGCATTTTGTGGCAGTATCACAACATTGCCAAATTGAATCCTTGCAACTCCAATCTCTCCATTCTCCGTAGCCATATAATCGCCTGGAAATTCTCCAAAATCGCTAACCACCTCAGCATATTTATGCGGACGCAATGATTTTAAAACCCAAGTTTCATAAGTCGCTTTATCAACTAATTCAGGATTACCATTTTCCATAAACTCATCAAATGCACCCTTTGCATAAGCACCTAAAACGGCGCCCTGCTCCATAATCATCTCTTCTAATTTATCAGATGTTGCTGGCAATCCAGATAGATTATACCCCTCAATCTTTAAACTAGAAAGCAAATTATAAAGCGAAGGAGCAACTTCCATTCCTGCCGCTGTCATTGCACTTTGACCCGGTCCTTTTAGATAGTAAATAGCAACTCGTTTTTCACTATTATCTTTCTTCTTAAGCGTAAGGTGTTTATTTACATTGCTTACAAAAGAGTTTAAACGTTCAGGGATTGCATAAGAGTGGCGTAATCCATCCTCATCCTCATATTGAGCAAAAAGTGCGTATGAACGAATCGCTCCATCAATTTCGGGAGTAACAACACTTTGCGATAAAAAACCACCAGACAAGCCCATCGGATCTTTCTCCCAATCTTCAACCAAGCTATTTACTGTAAGTGGTGCAAAAAGTAGAATATTTCTCTCTTTTAAGAAATCTACAACCTTATCTCCTAAACGTCCATGAGCCATATTTATCACAGCATCAGGATTAATCTCCTCCATAAAGCTCAGAACTTTAGCTATTGAAGAGATAGGATACACATTATAGCCCTGAGTTTCAAGCGAAGCGATTAGTGCCGTTGCATCAGCCATCTGACCAGTGACAACAATACGTTGGGCCCCCTCCTTATAGAGTTTGTTATCTCTCAGAAATTTTTCATATTCAGCAACTGTAATAGACTCTACCACATCATCCGTGTCCTCTATTCCTGCATGATAAAGTATATCAAAAGCCCGTTCAATAGGTTCATTTATATCTGCCACTGAACTTCTCTTTTCATCAATCACCTTTCTAATGTAATTCAGCAAATACTGATAGTTACGTCGTCCTCCACCCACTAGATAAGCTTTGATAGTATCATAATTCAAAGAGTCTAAATTGGAAATATTATTTGAGGGATTAGTTGCCATTGCAGTATAAACGGGTATTCCATCATCAGCCAATTTCTGAATAAATGCTCGCTCTTCTTCTACGATACTTAAACCCATTCCATTGATAAAGATCATATCAACAGAAGCAAGTCTTCTTAACTCATCGGTAGATACATCTAGAATTTTAATCTTTGGATTGTCATTGGATTTTGCAATACTCCCCATTGTTAGTGTTTGATAATTTACAAAAGCTATTTTTGTTGTACCAAACCACTCTCTGTACACCCAGATTGCGATTATAATTAATAGTGCTGTACAACAGCTTAGTAATACTTTTTTCTTCATATTTATTTTAATCATTTTATAGTTTAAACAATTCAGAGATGTTTATGCCTAGAGTCCCTGAAAAACTAATTCCACGCTCTGGCGTCAATGAAGCATCACTTGATATTTTCTTGTCTTCAAAATCAAACAGATTGTCTATCTGAAAACCAAGATTAAACCCACGAGGGAATTGTCCTGATAGATTAATGGAGCAAATTGTTCTTGAATTATAGCTTGTTTTTTCAAATTCATCATCTTTAAACCAAGCATCCACTCCTGATATCCAGCGACCATTCAATGCAGCATTCGTACGAACCTTACCTATTTTTCGTGTATATAGTACATTGAAGGTCATGGAATGAGGGCGAACAGATGATGTATTATATCCCTCTGACTCTTCGTAATCTTTTACAAAAGAGTAAGAAGTCTTCATGGTCAAACCAAAATCTAAACGCATCTGAGCCGTAAGATCAAGCCCAGCAGTTGTTGCATGATCTGCATTAAAATATTGCTGATCGGACGTTCCATCATTCAATAAGCGCATAGCTATTTTATCAAAGAATCTATTGTAATAGGTTGATGCAGATAGATTAAATATACCTTTTGTCAACTCCGCCGATAAGGACCCCTGATGAGATTTCTCTGTTATAAGATTATCATTTCCATGTATCGTGAAAGCTCCCAAGCCTCCCATATCATACTCCTCAAAACGCTCCCGAAGTGAAGGCAAACGGAACCCCATAGCATAACCTCCTCTGAAGGTAAAATTACCTAAACGGTACATTAGCGACAACTTAGGACTAGGATTTTCTCCAAAGTCTGAATGACAATCTACGCGAACTCCGGCAACAACATTAAAATCATCCGAAACTTTCCAATCTTCTTGCAGAAATACCACATAGTTTTGAGTCTTACGATATCCACTATCCTGTAATCTATAGTGTAGTAATTTTTCTGTATTCAACTCAGCACCGACAGTCAACGTGTGTTTCTCAGCAAAAACACCGACATACTCTATACGCATGGTGTGTTTTAAATCATCATATATCTTATCTGAATCAATTGTTTTATATTCTAATTTCTTGACATAATTGTCTAGTAAATAGGATATATTTATAAAATTCTCCTCCTTGACAAACCATTTTAAATGAGGATTTACGGTATAACCAACAAACACCTCTTGTTTTTTAGCACTTTGATTTAACTCTAACTGTCCATTGCGATAGTACGACCCATCAATTTCAGCTTTTAGTTTATCAGTAAACGAGTATCCTATTCTTTGAGAGAAATTCCATATCTCATAGCCAGCCATGCTTGCAATTCCTCCATCATTATCAACAACATTGTAGGCATCCTCTGTACGATAACCTAATGACGATAGAGCAGAAAAACGATTTTTCCGAGTTCCTATCGACATGGATTGTTTGTGTGCTCCGTAGCTATTATATCTACTATTCAGCCTTGCAACAAATGGTCGGTCAGCATTTTTAGTGATGATGTTTATAACTCCACCCATTGCACTCGAGCCATAGAGTGTTGACATTGCACCTCTTACCACCTCAATACGCTCAATTTCATCTATATTAATACGTGTGAAATCAATGTTGTTACTTGAACCTTCGCCTGCCATTCGCTCACCATTCAATAGGAATAAGACGTACGCTCCATCTACTCCCTGAAAAGTGATAGCGGGAAGATTAGAGCCGTGAGCTCTACCAAATTGTAAACCTGGGACTTCATACTCCAACAGAGTCTGTATATCCATTGGGTTTATACGTTTAATATCTTGCGGCGAAATAACTCTCGTCAAAACTGGTACATCTTTTAGTGGCTTAAAAGTTCGAGTTCCAGTTACCACCACCTCTTCTAATGAGTTTCTTGCAACACTTAAACTAATTACTATATTTTCTTGATTATTAAGCTCTAGTTTATACTTTTTAGGAGTATAACCTATAAAACTAATGTTTAATATGGGCAATATCTCCTCCCTAATAATCAACTTGAACTCTCCAGATGAATTAGTTACCGCACCAATTGTAGAACCTTCAATCCATATGGTAGCTCCTGGTAATGGATTACCATCACTGGCGTCAACTATTACACCTACTATTGCTTTTATATTCGCATTTATCTCCTTTTCTGCTCTCACAGAAAAAGACAGCAAACAGAATATAATAAATAATATTTTATGCATGATTTTTATTGTGTCTTGAGAAATTAGTAATGAAGTTGTCTTATCTAAAAGACAACCTCATTGGATAAATAGATTATCCCCTTTTTCTCAAAAATATCTATTAGATTAGTTATTTAATAAGATATTCATACTCAAATGCTGCATAAACAGCCTGATCCTTTTCGTTTGTGTGGTCAGTAAACTTTATTTTTGCATATTTACCAGCCTTTGTTTTTACAATAAACACCTCTGGATTTACGGCATATGTTGCAGGAGGCATTGTACCTGTTAGCGTTTTTGTAACCCAGCTACACAGCGTCTTGTTTAATGGACAATATTGGTAACCAACAAAATCTTCCATCATTTGCGACATATCAACCATCACTGATCCATCTACGTCCATAACCAAACCAGTTACAGGAAGTTCAACAACAGCACTTAATACTTTTTTATCTGTTTTTATTGCCGATCCTCCATTAGTACGAATATCATATTTGTGGAAAGCAATATCCCAATCAAAAGAGGTTTCATCTCCATCAACTGCATACGTTTTGCTGTTATCAACTTTTCCCATGCAAGAAACTGTTAAAGCGAAAGGCATAGCACCTGGCTTTACATTTCCTGTTATAGAAAAATCAGCACCTTTTGTTATACCTATTTCAGCATCAAATTTCACTGTCCAAACAGTCATCTTGTCTCCGTCTTTTATGTCGTTTGTTCCTTCAACACCTGCTAGTATCCATTTGTCAGCAGTTTTTTTAGCAAATGCTTTTCCTGAGAAGTTAAATGGTTCAGGCTCTTTCCCTCCCATCCCTACTCTTAAATCGTAGAATTGAATTAATACAGTATCAGTTGCTACTGTAGAGATTACGATTTTGACTGAATCTTGAGAGCTGGGTTGTCCCATTGCAGACATTACAAAATCTCCGTAATAAACACCTGTAACAGCACCTTCCACTCCTTTAACACTTAAAGACTTACTTGTCCCTGTTTCAAAATTGAAATATGTCCATTCGTCATACTCAGTAGCAGCAATAACAGCCGTTTCAGATGAAGGCTCATTGACTCCATTGTTTTTATCATCATCAGAACAAGATGTGAAGAATCCAGCACATACAACTAAACCTAGTAGTAATAAATTAATTTTTTTCATGACTTAAATTTATGTTATTTTTATTAAATACTCCTCTAAAACTCATTAGAGCGGAACAAATGTAGTGCTATGCATATATAGTGGCAATACCTAAAAATAGTGAAAATACATAAGATTTAAATGATCTTCAGAACAAAAAAAATTCTTCTTCTTGCCACTTATATGGCTTCTCTATTGTTCTTTAATATAGAACACGAAATCCTATTACAGTCATTTTATAGATGTAAAATATCCAGGAGATACAGGCTATAGACCTTGCTAGCAGTAGTAGTAATAAAAAAAGCCACAGGCTGGCTAAAACCTGTGACTCTCGCAACTATAAATAATTAATCAATAAAACTTCAAATATTTTATATCACAAATGTAGAGTGAAAATCTATACCTTGAAATACCTTAATGTAGGTATTTCACATTATGATATTAAATACTTTTCACCGCCTCCACTAAACGTATCATATCTTCGGGAAACACATCGCCAATATTTCCAATTCTAAAAGTGTCGCATTGTGAAATTTTCCCTGGATATAGAACAAATCCCTGCTTCTTCAATTTGTCATAGAAAAGCTTAAAATTAAATTCTGAAGAGGGGAAAATAAACGATGTGATAATAGGAGATTGTAATTCGTTTGGCAACAAAACCTCGTAGGCTGCTTCCGACATACCTTTTACGAGGCATTGCTGACTCTCTGAAAGAGATTACATACAGAATCTACAAAGAGCACATCAAATATTACGACCAAAAAGCTAAGGAGGTATAAGTTTCGAGTTCTAAAATATAAAAAAGAGAACAGAGGCTGTATCAAAATGAATTATAAAGCTTAATTTTATTTGTGTCCTCTCCCTATACGAAACTGAAAGCAAATATTCAATTCTACAAGGGTGTGGTTTCTATTTTGATACATTCTCTTTCTACAAACATGGTGCTATTGGTCTTTTCATCAGCTTGTCCAGACTCTTATAAGTTAGAGTCCTACTCGTTTTCTAGCTTCTTTCTAGCCTCCGCATAGAAAATTCACAGCCGCAATATTGTTGATTATAGAAACTATTTTCTGCCAATAGGACCTTGCGACGTTCGCTTAGTCCACCTTTACGCCAATTCTTTTCCCAGTAGTCAACTCCTTGATATTGACTGGCTGCTAATTGAGATGCTTCAGAAATTTGCTCTAAACTTTTCCAACGTGAGGAAGCTAGGGTTGTTGTAAAATGATCACAAGCTCTTTCTGAAGCCATTTTTGCCGTAGCTAACATTCGCATCTTAAAGCATTGCAGGCAACGACTCCCCCGTTCAGTTTCATGTTCTAATCCAATTGTCTCTTTTAACCAACTTCCATGATCATAATCCCCATCAATCAGTTCTAAGTCCAAAGCATTTGCATAACGCACACACTCAGCCTTTCGAATATTATACTCCTCTAAAGGATAAATATTGGGATTGAAAAAATAGATGATTGGTCGAATATCGTTAGCTAATAGCCATTCTATGATGGATGCCGAACAAGGAGCACAACAAGAATGAAGTAATAGTTTCATAGTCATTTATATTAAAAACGTTTCCTTCGTTTGTTTTTGTATAAGCCATGTTTGATGCTTGCACGACCAGGGTTTATTAGATAAGTTAAATCCAATAAAGGTATGCATGCAAACTTTGGGGTATTATTGATATTCATATACGATCCTTTTCCACTAACAGATAGTCCTACGCGCTTTGATACATAATAGGTTAATCTTAAATTAGCTTCAATTGCATACTCCTTTTTTAAGTCTACACTGTAAAACAAACTGTTGATACTATAATGAAAGCGATTCCCAAAATATGAATCAAACTGTAAACCTCCATAATACAACACCTTACCATCTAGTAATTGTGAATGGTATAACGAGTTTAAGTAGTCAAAAGAGACTACCTCTGTATCACCACCCATATAAAACTCAGTACCAAATCGCAAGCTTAAGATCTTTTCTGCTGGAGGATTAAGACAACCTAAAACCTGTGGATTTATTAACCATGAAAATAACATCTCATGCCGCATTGCGACTCCTTGTCCTATCTTCAAGGAATCGGGAACTAAATCTTTGAATCCTGTTTTCTGTAATAATTTTAATCCAGGATAAGTATAGTATAATGAATGTTCGGATGCTAGAGAGAAGCGTTTGTTTCGCCACCAAGAGTGTTTCAATCCAATATTGGGAAGGATTACTTGCTCTGCAATCCTAAACAGCAACTCTGTATTTTTAGTAAAGCCTATTCGAGTTGGATTAAATAGACTTATTTCAGCTGCATCGGATGCAATAATTCCTGTTGTCCCAGTATGCCATGATGATATTTCTGGATGCCCCTTACTTTTAGCTGATAATTTTCGGGGATCCCAACGTAAATCTGTCGCATTATGTCCCTCTTTGCGATTTGATTTGTTTGATTTATTCGCTTTCCTTTCTAACTTTTTCTCTTCTTTGCTTTTAGTAGGCACAAGCCTCTGTGCATATAGAGGCTCACCATAGGTCAAAAGTAGAAGTAAACAACAGATAAATAGTTTCATATGCTTAATAGTATTCTTGTATTAAAGATAGTACTGAACGAGGGACAAAGCTTGAAATATCTTCTCCTGACATTACTTTATTGCGGATCTCAGTTGAAGATACATCTGCCAATGGTGCATCTATCAAATGAATGTTTCCTACAATAGCATTCGATAAATCAATCCCTGGACGGGGATATACCAATAGTGGATACTTCTCCCATATTTTCTCGTAATCTTTCCACAAATGAAAATCCCGTAAATTATCACCTCCAATAACCAAAGCAAACTGCTTTTGGGGGTATTTTTCAGCTAATCTTTGTAGAGTTTGATAAGTATAGGATGGACGTGGCATGGTAAATTCAAAGTCAGACGCTTCCATTCGATCCTCCTCGGCAATAGCTTTTTGAACTATCTCGAATCTTTTTTGCTCGTGCAATAAGGCACTGTTTTCTTTCCAAGGATTCTGAGGAGATACCATAAACCACAGCTTCTCACAATAGTTATTATCTAGTAAATATTGTGCAATTGCTAGATGTCCATTATGAATCGGATTAAAAGAACCAAAAAAAAGTCCCGTTATCTCCTCTGTCTCCAATTGTCGCATAGGGCTGTCATTATCTAGTTTAAAATGCTCTACTTTTATTTGACTAAAAAAGATTTCACTTTTATTTCTGCATCAATTAGAGCATCTTCAAGCTTGTCATTGACAATAATGGTATCAAATTGATTAGCAAAAGTCATCTCATATTCAGCCTTTGACACTCGTTGCTCTATCTTTTCTACACTATCTGTTCCCCGTCCTATTAATCGTTTTCTTAAGGCATCTACAGATGGTGGCTGTACAAAAATCGTCAAGGCCTGCTCTCCAAACTTTTTCTTTATATTAAGACCTCCTACCACATCCACATCGAATACAACCGTATGTCCTTTTGCCCAAATTCGTTCTACTTCACTTTCTAATGTACCATAGTAGCAACCCGCATATACCTCTTCGTGCTCTAAAAATTTATTTGCTGCAATTCGCTTTTCAAACTCTTCCGTTGAAAAAAAATAGTACTCTATCCCATGAACTTCTTCTCCACGTGCCAATCGACAAGTTGCTGAAATTGAAAACTCTAAACCTAATTCTTTCCCAAGTAAATAATTAACAATGGTACTCTTACCTGCTCCACTAGGAGCTGAAAAAATAATGACCTTTCCCATGGTTTTATCAATACAAATCTACTATTTATAACACATTCAAGCTCTGCTCTTTAATCTTCTCTAGTTCATCCTTCATTCGAACTACTATCTTCTGGATGTTATGATCGTTAGCCTTAGATCCCATTGTATTTATTTCTCGTCCTATCTCTTGTGAGATAAAACCTAATTTTCGACCAGGGGCATCCTCTTTTTCAGCTGTTTCCAGAAAATATTTACAGTGGTTAGCTAAACGGATCTTTTCCTCTGTAATGTCCAACTTCTCCAAATAATATATAATCTCCTGCTCCATGCGATTTTGATCCACACTCTTTACCTCTGCCCACTCATTCAGTTTATCTTGAATTTTTCGTCTAACAATCTCTATACGTGCACCTTCAAATTGTGTCACATCTTCAGACAATTGCTGAATTAGCTGCACACGCTTACTAATATCTTCCATTAAAGCATTACCTTCTTGAATACGGAAACTATCTATCGATTCTAAAGCTCTTTCCACTCCCGCCTTTAGAGATAACCATTCCTTTTCATCTGGTTCTTCTGATTTCATTTGCAAAGTATCTGGGAAACGCATCACAGTTTGCAGTAATTCACTCTTGTTTGCCTCCACTCCTAATTGAGTTGAAATATCTAACAACTGATTAAAGTATTGAGACACTATAACCTGGTTAATTGCAACATCCTTAGTTGATTCTGAGTTGTCGAAATAGATACACACCTCTGCCTTTCCGCGATTCAGTTTTTCCTTTGCCATGCTCCGAATTTCCATCTCTTTTTCTTTGTATACATTCGGAATTCGCAAACTTAAGTCCAATTGTTTCGAATTTAAACTCTTAACTTCAATAACAATTTTTTTCGTTCCAGTTTCAATGGTTGTTTTACCAAAACCGGTCATTGATTTTACCATGATTTATTGCTTTTTTATATACTATACCTTTTTATAAAACGATGTAAAGATACAAAAACATACATGAGTTTGTATGAATCCCCTTATAAACTAATATTTTTGCTATCTTTACAGCTCAATTTAATATGATTTTTGATACATGAAAAACATCCGTAACTTTTGCATTATTGCACATATCGACCATGGGAAAAGTACACTAGCAGACAGATTATTAGAGTATACAGGTACTGTGACTGGTAAAGATTTACAAGCACAAGTATTGGATAATATGGACTTAGAACGCGAACGTGGCATCACGATTAAAAGTCATGCTATTCAGATGGACTATGAATATGAAGGTGTAAAATACACTTTAAACCTTATTGATACTCCGGGACATGTCGATTTTTCATATGAGGTTTCACGCTCCATTGCAGCTTGCGAAGGTGCTTTATTAATCGTTGATGCAACTCAAGGTATTCAAGCTCAAACCATTTCCAATTTATACCTAGCCATAGAGAATAATCTTGAAATTATTCCTGTGCTGAATAAAATGGATATGCCTAATGCAATGCCTGAGGATGTTAAAGATCAAATTGTTGAACTGATTGGGTGTAAGCCGGAAGATATTGTAGAAGCTAGTGGTAAAACGGGACTTGGCGTAGAGAAGCTACTGCACGAAATTATAGCACGCGTTCCTGCCCCAGAAGGAGACAAAGATAAACCTTTACAAGCCTTGGTTTTTGACTCAGAATTTAATTCATTCCGAGGAATCATCACCTATTGTCGTATTCTGAACGGCGTATTAAACAAAGGTGATTTAGTCAAATTTGTAAATACAGGAAAAACATATACCGCTGACGAAATCGGCGTACTACGCCTAAAACAAGAGCCGAGAAAAACCTTAGAAACGGGTGATGTAGGTTATATTATCTCTGGAATTAAAACCTCTACTGAAGTTAAAGTAGGAGATACAATCACGCAGGTTAGTAATCCTTGTGATATAGCGATTGATGGATTTGAGGAAGTAAAACCCATGGTTTTTGCCGGTATTTATCCAATTGATGCTGAAGACTATGAAGATCTACGAGCATCTATTGAGAAATTACAACTAAATGATGCCTCTCTGACTTTTGAACCAGAATCATCTGCTGCCTTAGGATTTGGATTCCGTTGTGGTTTTCTAGGAATGCTTCATATGGAAATCATTCAGGAACGTTTGGATCGTGAATTCAATATGAACGTCATCACAACCGTTCCTAACGTTATGTATATAACCTATTTAGCAAACGGCGAAGTATTTGAAATGCACAATCCATCAGGTATGCCATCGGCAAATGCACTTGATTTTGTAGAAGAGCCTTTCATTCGGGCACAAATCATCACGCCTACGGAATATATCGGTACGATCATGACCCTTTGTTTAGGGAAACGAGGCATACTGATCAGCCAGCAATACCACACCGGAAATCGCATTGAGATTACCTATGAAATGCCATTGGGTGAAATTGTATTCGACTTTTACGACAGACTCAAAAGTATTACCAAAGGATATGCCTCATTTGACTATTATCGCATTGGCTTTCGAAAAGCACATTTGGTTAAACTAGATATTTTATTGAATGGAGAATCTGTGGATGCACTTTCTGCCTTAATCCATTTTGACAATGCATACAATTTTGGTCGTAGAATTTGTGAAAAACTAAAAGAATTGATTCCTCGCCAACAATTTGACATCGCTATACAGGCTGCCATTGGAGCAAAAGTTATTGCTCGTGAAACAATCAAGGCAGTACGTAAAGATGTAACGGCAAAATGTTATGGTGGTGACATCTCTCGTAAACGTAAATTGCTTGACAAACAAAAAGCAGGAAAGAAACGAATGAAACAAATTGGTAATGTCGAAGTTCCACAAAAAGCGTTCTTGGCTGTGTTGAAATTGGATTAAATCTGGTCTTATCATGGGATATGGAGTAGCAAAAATCATCTATAACGCACATATCATTACGATGAATACCCAGTTGGATATTATTCCAAATGGAAGTATTCTTATCGAGGATGGTCAAATAAAAGCGATTACTTCGGGCGTATTGCAAGCTAGCAATGCAGAGCTGATTGATGCAAAAGGGATGTTTGTCATGCCTGGATTCATCAACACACACACCCACGCACCTATGAGCATGCTAAAAGGCTATGCCGACGATCTACCTTTGCATGCATGGCTAAGCGAGCACATTTTCCCTGCCGAGGCTAAAATGGTGACTCCTGAAAATGTAAAAATAGCTACACGCCTAGCCCTTATTGAAATGATTCAGTCTGGAACCACCTGTTTCAACGACATGTATTTCTTTGAAAATATCATTGCCCAAGAAGCAAAACAGGCAGGTATTAGAGGACGATTTAGCGACTCTATCATTGATTTCCCTACGGCAAGCTTCAAAACCGTTGACGAAGGATTCACACTTTGCGAGGAGTTTATAAACGAATGGAAAGGTGATTCTATCATCCACCCTTCTGTATGTGTACATTCTCCATATACTTGTTCAAAAACAAGCCTGCAAAGAGCAAAGCAACTGGCTGATAAACACAACACAATACTACATACACATCTTGCTGAAACGCAAAAAGAGGTAGAAGACATAAAGAAACAAACAGGCCTGCCACCGGCAGAATACCTTCATTCCATTGGGCTATTGGATAGTAATCTAATTGCGGCTCATTGCGTATGGCTTACTCCGCATGAAATAGAGCTATTTGCGGCAACATCAAGCTCCATCGCACATTGTCCAAAAAGCAACCTCAAACTAGCTAGTGGAATTGCTCCCATCGACAACTACATAAATGCGGGTATCACCCTTGGCATTGGTACAGACGGAAGCGCAAGCAACAACACCTTAAATATGGTGGAAGAAATTCGATTTTCAGCACTTTTAGCTAAGGTAGTCGACCATAATCCAGAGGCTGTAAATGCAAGAAACGTTTTACAAATGGCAACCATCAATGGCGCCAAAGCCTTATCACTGGATCATATAACTGGATCTTTAGAAGTAGGAAAAAGTGCCGATCTCATTTTTATAGACACCCACGCTGCCAATATGACTCCCATTTACAACGAATATTCTGCTCTTGCATACACCATGAATAGCACCAACATACGTTCATCAATGGTCAATGGCGAATGGATTATGAAAGATCGTATTGTTTGTCATATCAATGAGGAAGAATCCATTGAGCAAATGCAAGAACTCGCTGCACGTATAAAAAAGACAAAAAGCTGATAATCTCAATTATAGATAATCAACCTCTTGTATCGTAGCCGAGCCGGGAATCGAACCCGAATCTAAAGTTTAGGAAACTTCCGTTCTATCCATTGAACTACTCAGCCAACTTGTGTACGCAAAAGTAACAAATTAATTTGATTGTTATATTAGCTTTGTTACATAAATATTAAAAGATTCTTATTTTCAATACTGCATCAATCTAATACACCAGCTCAATGAGTCAACTAAAGTGAGTTATTTTAAGATCCCAACGAATAGATCGTTATTTATTTTGATATCCGGGATAACGTTTTAACCAAGTAATAGCATATGAACAGCTAGCAATAGGGCATAACCCTTGTTCAATGGCATAATCATAGGCAGCCTCTACTAATTGACTAGCAACACCTCTCCCCCCTATTTGTTGAGGAACAAAGGTGTGATCGATTTCAAGTTTATTATCCTTAACTAGATAAGTAACATATGCCAAATAGCCATCAAGGTTTAGTTTAAATGTAGAGTTCTGTGGTTCGTGTAGTATATTCATGCTAATATTTTCTATAAAAGTACGAAATAATGGGAGATTGAGTTATATTTGTAACTGAAAAATGTAAATAATAAAAGATAAAAAGCATATGGAAAACTTTATTTTTCAGAATCCAACTAAATTGATTTTTGGTAAAGGAATGATTGCTAATTTAGCAAAAGAGATTCCTCAAGATAAGCGTGTATTAGTAACATTTGGAGGAGGTAGCGTAAAAACTAATGGCGTTTATGAGCAAGTGAAAACGGCATTGCAAGGCTTTGAAGTTGTTGAATTTTGGGGCATTGAATCTAATCCAAGCGTGGAGACCTTGCAGAAGGCAATAGCATTAGGAAAAGAGAATAAAGTCGATTTCCTTTTGGCAGTTGGAGGAGGATCGGTTATTGATGGAACAAAATTAATTGCTGCTGGAATTTTATATGACGGAGATGCTTGGGATTTAGTGCTGAAAGGTCAAGCAATAGATACTTTGCCTTTAGCTGCGGTGCTAACCTTGCCAGCAACTGGCTCAGAAATGAATGCAGGTGCAGTAATTTCCCGCAAGGAAACCGTAGAGAAATTTGCTTTCTTTTCAAAGAATCCCGTATTTTCTATCCTTGATCCAAGCACCACTTTTACACTTCCAAAGTATCAAGTGGCATGTGGAATCGCTGACACATATATCCATGTGATGGAGCAATATATGACAACTCCCAATCAATCAAAATTAATGGATAGATGGGCAGAAGGTATTTTACAAACATTGGTAGAGATTGCACCTTCAATCACAAAGGACACTGAAAACTATGCATTAATGTCTGAGTTCATGTTAAGTGCAACTATGGGATTAAATGGTTTTATTGCGATGGGTGTACGCCAAGATTGGGCAACTCACATGATTGGCCATGAATTGACGGCCTTACACGGAATAACACATGGAGGAACTCTTGTGATCGTTATGCCTGGATTGTTACGAACATTAAAAACAAAGAAAACAGCTAAATTATTGCAATATGGGGAACGTGTTTGGGGAATCACAGCAGGTAGCGATGAAGAACGCGCAGATCAAGCCATAGAAAAAACAGAGTCTTTCTTTCGTAGCCTAGGACTTGCAACTCGTTTAGGAGAAGTTGGAGTTGGTGATGAAACCATCGTAGAGATAGAGCGTCGCTTCAATAAAAGAAAAGTTGGATTTGGAGAGGATGGAGATATTACAGGAACAGTAAGTCGACAAATACTAGAAAATTGTAAATAGTAAATATAAGGAGTTGTATTTCAATACTCATCAGAATTAATGGCTAAATTTTGACTAATGCTAATTTTCCAACTCCTTTTTCTAATTGCGCATTTTACTTTAAGATAAACAAGAAACACACTATGTACACAATAGAAAAACTAAGAGATATTATCCAAACAGAGCTAAATAAAAAAGAATATGCTGAACACCCTATCTCCTTGTTTGAGCCACTTAAATATATTTTAGAAGATGGTGGTAAGCGTTTGCGTCCAGTATTGGTGATGATGGCTTACAATCTATATAGCGATGATATTGAAAAAGCTTTACAGTCTGCTGTAGGTATAGAGATCTTTCATAACTACACACTCTTGCATGATGATGTGATGGATGATGCAGAATTGCGACGTGGTCGGCAAACAGTACATAAAAAATGGAATACTAATGTAGCTATTTTGAGTGGAGATGCGGCAGCGATAACTGCATATAAATATATTGGAAAAGTTGAAGATATTTATTTGCGACGTGTCATCGACTTTTTTAACAATGTAGCGATGGATGTGTGTAAAGGGCAACAGTATGACATGGAGTTTGAGACACGTGATGATGTTAGCGAAGATGAGTATCTGCATATGATTTACCAGAAAACCTCTGTTTTAATTGCAGGAGCTATCCGCCATGGGGCATTGATTGCAGGAGCACCAGAAGAAGAATATGATGAATTATACGATTTTGGAGGACATCTAGGATTGGCTTTTCAATTACAGGATGATTATTTGGACGTATATGGAGATGTAGAAGAGTTTGGAAAGAAAATAGGTGGAGATATTTTGTGTAATAAGAAAACCTATCTTTTAATTAAAGCCTTAGAATTAGCAAACCAAGAGGATAAGGCTTTGTTAAATGAATGGCTAGGGAAAAAGAGATTCGATCCTGCTGCAAAAATTCGTGAAGTGACACAAATTTATGATCGCATAGGAATCAAAGAAGTTGTAATGGCAAAAATAGAGGATTATCTAGAGAAAAGCCGCAAAACTTTAGAGAAAATTGATGTAGCAGTAGAACGAAAGCAGCACTTCTTCACCATGCTTGATTACATTAATGGCCGTAAAAAGTAAAAATAAGATGCAAGATACTTCTAAACAACGATTATTAGACGAGCGTTACTTGAGAATGTCCAAAATTTGGGCAGAAAACTCATATTGTAAACGCCGTCAAGTTGGCGCTTTAATTGTAAACGATAAATCCATTATCTCTGATGGATATAACGGTACTCCTTCAGGATTTGAAAACATCTGCGAAGATGAGAACGATAGAACCAAACCCTATGTGCTGCATGCTGAAGCAAACGCCATTACTAAAGTTGCTAAATCAAGCAATAGTAGTGATGGTGCAACTTTATACGTAACGGCATCTCCTTGTATAGAATGTGCTAAATTAATTATTCAAGCTGGCATTATAAGAGTCGTTTATTCAGAACTTTACCGCTGTATGGATGGTATCGAACTACTTGAAAAAGCTGGCATCGAGGTAGATTTAGTAGAAGTTTTATAAACAAATTT
>CAMRAP010000015.1 GCA_947039985.1 uncultured Odoribacter sp. | reverse complement strand
TTCAAATAAACAGACGGAAGGATATAGCATCACCGACACTCTATCAGGTAAATTGGGCGATGGACTACGAGATAAATCAAAGGTCATATCTCGACTCCAATTTTGACAAGGGACAACCGTTAATTGACACTCCACGCCACTCTTCAACCAAGATTCACCATTGATCATCTTGGCATATTCACCAATAGTCATTCCATATACAATAGGCACTGGATGCATCCCCACAAAAGAGGTGTATTTCATCTCTAAAACAGGTCCATCCACATAGAATGCATTGGGATTAGCCCTATCCATGACTATCACTGGAATATCATTTTCAGCACAAGCCTCCATAACATAGTGTAATGTAGAAAGATAGGTATAAAAACGAACACCTACATCCTGCATATCAAAAATTACGACATCCAATCCCTCTAAATCTGCTCGCAATGGTTTTTTCTTTTTCCCATAAAGTGAAATCACAGGTAGACCAGTGGCCTTATCTTGATAATCGCCCACACTCTCTCCAGCATCAGCATCTCCTCTAAAACCATGCTCAGGACAAAAAACACGAACAAGATCCACCTCTTTTCCTCTCAAAAAATCTACACTATGCTGCTTGCCAATAACAGAGGTTTGATTGCTTACAATCCCCACTTTTTTACCTTTCAACAAAGATGAATAGCTTGAAAAATCAGCAACACCTGGAGCTATTGCCCAAATTGAAACCGTAGACAGTAAAAAACAACACGCTAAAATAATTCTTCTCATCACTTTTTTATACCTACCGATCAATTGTTCATCTCAATATTCACCTCTCGAGACGCTGCCTCAGCCTTCTCTTTATTGTTCTCTTCAGGAGTATAAAACTCCATTGAATAAAGAATACTCTCAACTTGACGAACCTTATTTCGTTTACTCTCCTCAGGAGCATAAACATAGCCTAACATATATATCACTCGATTCTTCTTCTCATCTAAGACAACATTTAACACAAAAGGACCACCCATAAAATCATTCTCTGCAATCCATAAGCCCCTGATTAAAATAGCATAATGTTTATTGTCATAATCATAACTATTGACGGTCATCGGTGTTTTTAAATCCAACGCCATCCAAGTACTATCCAAAGGACCAGGAATGTATTTTTCTAACTCCTCGTTAACTCGATCAACAATCAACATATCATTCAATTGACTTTCATGAGTATAAGGCTCTTCAAAGAAAACAACACCTTTACTATCATGTTTCGTCTCTGCCGACAGCCAAACAAAATTGTTCGTATCCTTGTTAATTCGGTATCCTCCAGGACTATAAAGAAGCAGATCATATTTATTTTTAAAGGTTTGATAAATATCATTGTTAGCTGTTTTCTTATATACACCAATCAAACGATCACGCTCAGCTTTCAAATATATACCCATCATTTTTGCCTTCTCCCGATCAAACATCTGATAAAAAGAGTCAGCATCAGGTGCCGTAATTTTAAATATCTTCTGAGTACGTGCCCAAGGACTGTCAAAATGTACCATAGAAGCAGTATCTACATTATTAGTGATAACGACCATCAAAATATTCCGATGAGCCCTTGCACTCTTTGTGAAGTTAGCAGGAGGAAGATTTATAATATCAAAAACAGGCTCTCCCTGTGGCAATCCAGCCTGGGGCTGCCCAAAAAATTGCTTCACCGTATCACCCATCGTTCCTTCCCATAAACCTTTGGGCATGACCACCATCAATTCGTTGGTAGAACCAGTTATTGACTGTAACATTGAGCTACCAACACCAGTCTCTTTACAAGAAGAGATGGATAAAGAAATCGTAACTATAGATAAAAATCCAAACAGTAATTTTTTCATAAGTATCGTATTAATTGTATAGTTTTAATTATTAGTTTTATTCAGATCATACACTCGACTTGCGTCTGGGTCGATTATCGCTTTTACAGAGCCCACTAAAATATTTGCCTCCACCATCAAAGGGAGTCGATATTCATCTTTACTCACCCATACTTTCATATCTTCTCCACCTTTAAATATATCACCCTCAAGCAACAAGGGACAAAACACATAGCACTCTCGTTTATCTCCTGCAATTTTTGTCGTATGAACGCCTAAATAACGAACATATAAATCATATATTTTGCAATCTATCAACATGCGTACAGGTATTTGATCGTTCTTTTTATATTTATCAAAATCCAATTCTCTTGCCATCCAAGCAACTGATAACATATCAAATGTTTTCGGTTTTAACCGAACGGTATCTTTATGATGATACTTCCCAATGCGATGAATATCAGCAAAAATAACTGAATCTTGATAGTCAAATTTATAGCGAAACATTTTGTGATAATTTCCCTCATACGCCAAACGAGAAAACTCATGCGGTAAATAAGTGTCTCTATCATAATGAGAACTTAGCGTATCTCGAACTTTAAACACCCAATCCCACGAAGGTAGAGTCCCCCCTATTGCTTTCAGCTTATCAGCATTAGGGTACTTCTCAGACTGAGACAATGTAAATTCAACATAACCAGCCTTGATCCAAAGTAAACCCCAATTGTAATAACCGAAATAAGCTAGTTTTTCCACGGGTGGATATTTAGTTTGAGCAAAAAGTGATAGCCCTAAACCTGAAATAATCAACAATAGTAATAATATTCGCTTCATACATCCTATTTTTTATCCTTTTCTTCTACTTCTTCCTTATACGTTTTTTGTAAATGAAATTTCTGTTCTATTTCGAAATTCTGTTTCACCGTAAAATCTATGGGTAAATAAACAATCTCCTCAGCTTGCTGCTTTTTTAAATACAATCCAGTGTCCCAAATGCCATTGGCATTGACATCCAATATCGCTCTCACTCTATATTTACCCTCTGGTAATAATTCAAAAACAACTGTCCCATCTTGATCAATCTCTAGCTCTCGAACAATCTGAAATTTTCGTTTCCCATTCTCTGTCTTCCCTTCATCAGCCTTATACAGCTGAACAAGTGTATGAGTGTTCACTCCACCCATCAACAACATAATTTTGCCATACTCCTCTTCAGTGCGCACCTTAAACTTTTGCTCTATCTTATTATTAAATTGCCCATAAATATCATAGACGACTGCCGAATCTAAACTCAACTGATATTCAGCACCAGCTTTCCATTTCGTATCCACATAAAATGTTCTTATCTTCACACTATCTTCACTCAATTCATATGGGATTTTTTGATAAATGGTATCCACTTTCTCAAACAACTGTATATACTGTAAAGATGCCTTATCTATCGGTCGCCCAAACTCCAAAGAAACTCCTTGTCCTAAATCTAAACTCCCACTAACATTCAACTTTATACCTAAAAAATCTATCTCAGGGACTAAAGGCAACTCTTCCTTCTCCTTTTTATGCTTCTCTTTCTTCCTCTCCTCATCCAGTCCTTCCCCGTTTACACTATCCAGCTTCACCTCTTCTATCACCTCTTCAACAATCTCTTGATCTTTCCGAGTTGCCCCCTTTCCCTTCTTCTTCTCTTTCTTCTCCAGTTCTTTTTCCTTAAATGTATATCTATTTGTATCTGACACAAGCGTTCTTTGCCCCAATGTATCAGTTCGCAAATAAGATAAAATCACATTCAAGGTGTCTTTCTTGTATATAGTCGAATCCTTTATCCACAAAGTGATGGTATCATTTCCGACTGATTTTTCCAAGGTATACCAATCTTCCGGAAGTGGTGCCGTAGCCAAAGTATCCCACAAGCTCACCTTTAACTGATTATCAGCAGGCACACTAAAAATAAAATTCAAGGTTTCGCGCTCCTTCCGTTCATCCTCCATCATATAAAGCATCGTAAGTTTCTCTTCAAATATGCGAAGAGATAAATTACTGGGGCCATATCCAATATAATCAGTACTGGAGACACTATCTCTATAGCTGGTGTCCACCCCTACAATCTTGTCTATTAAATGAAAGGTGTCTACCTTTACCAAAGGCATTGCTATGGGAAAAATAGTCGAATCTAAATAAGCAAACATCTCTACTTCAGGCGTATACTTCTTATCTTTATTTTTATCCTCTACAGCAAAGATACGATAATTAGCACTTTTAATATTTGTCACTCGAAACATGCCTGAACTATCTGTCCTAGCCATATAATTAGGCAACTCCAATAAAGGCATCGAATCGGCCTGATTTTCATAGAATAAAACCATTACATTCATCATGGGTTCATACGATTCAGCATTCAACACCTGTCCACCTAACTCCAGGGTATCAATCACATCACCCGTAGAAAATACATATCTATAAAAACCGAGAGGGTTTCCTTCATTATTATCCACAATAGCATCAGCAAAATCCATCGTATAAGTTGCATTCTTTCTCAAGCTATCGTCAAACCGAACCTGAATATACCTTCCTCTCAAGCTTACTTTTGGATTTTTTTCTAGAGGTGGAGAAAATATAAACTTCTCATTGATCTCTTTAAGCTGTACAAATTCATCAAAATAAATTTCTACCTTTTTTTTATCAAAATTAGTTGAATACGAAACAGGACTCTCTGCTATCACAACGGGAGCTGTTGAATCTTTCTTCCCACCTTCTGGATAGCCTCTATTTGCACAAGCATACATGACCAAAGCAAGCACAATTAAACCCAACCAATCCCATCCTTTTCTTTTATCGCTATTCATCTATTTCTATATTATATCATTATACTCAATTCACAAAGATAAATTATTAAGACTACACAAGAAAGACAAAAGGCAAAAAAGTTAAACAGTTTGTGCTAAACACCCTAGATAAAATTTTACATCGCCAGCTGTGGCTAACTCTCGAAGGCAAGAACCAATTGTTGAGCCCGTAGTAATGACATCATCAATCAATAAAACAGATCGACCTTGTATTCGCTCTGGCCGCTTCAATTCAAAGATATTTTCTACATTTTTCAAACGTTCAGCACTGTTCTTTCCTGTCTGAGAAACATTATTCTGGGTTCTAATCACCACATCATCCAGCACCTCTATTTTAAGAATCTCACTGATTCCTTTTGCAATTTCCAAAGCCTGATTAAAACCTCTAGCTTTTTGTTTTTTCTGATGCAAAGGAATTGGAATAATACAATCAGCTTGACAAGAAGCTAAAAGTTGCTCCCCCAACATCCGCCCTAAATAAACACCCAATTGACGATAAGAGTGATATTTAACCAGATAGATTAGATTTTTATATGGACTATATTTATTGTAATAAAAAAGAGAATACAACTCTTTGGGGCGATAAGACTCTTCAAATAAATCCAAAATACCCTTACTAGTCATATAATCTTTATCTGCAAAAGGAAAATCTGCCAGACAAGAGGTGCATAGATATTGCTCACTTCTCACTAAACTCTCTCCACACACATCACATACGCTAGGATAGAGCAAGTCCATCAAAGAGCCCCAAATATTCAAACATATCTTTTGAACCTGAGCCATAAAGAGGTCTATTTAAGTAACAAAATAATTGAATGATCTACATCTATTGCCTATCTTTTCAACTGATACGCTTTTACCCAATCTATTTCCATTCGAGTAGGTAGTTTTTTATCCGACAACACAGCATTAGCCCCTAAAGAGAAGACAAGATACATCGGTATATCTGGAATGTTCTCCTGTATTTCTCTCACAACTAGATCATTGATCATCCACACCATCTTCTCTTCCGTCCATTCCAATGTGAAAATATAATACTCATTCGCCAAATTAATATTCTTCAGCAACTGTACATCATTCTTTACGGCTGAATTTCGCTTGTTTTTCTGCCCCATTCGCACACCATCCGACTCACATTTCATCACTTCAATATGCACTGGATCCGTGGCTGACAACATCCAAAAACAAGAGGTAATAGAGGAGTGATTTAATTTCACTTTCGCCTCAAATCGACCATACTTTTGCTGAAGGGATAAAGCGGAACTTATCATTGCTGACGTATACTTGTATTCTCGTTCACGAAAACCCAATTTTTGATCCCAATATTTACCAATAATGGGCTCCTTTCGAAAATTCAAGCATATGGAACTATCTCGAAACGTAATATTCTCAGACAAATACAATTGCATATCATCACCCACCCCATAAGTATCATTCAAAAACTTTTCTCCGGCATAATATCTTGTAATCCAATTGGCTGTATCTAAACGACCTTTATCAAAATCATCTTCAAAAACCAATCGCCATTTTTGCATCCCCATAAAATAGGTGCTATTCAACAAAGAGTTGTATTTCACCACCTCAGGTCGCTTTCTCAAGACTTCATACTCCTGCAACAACTGATAATCATCTAATGTCTTATACCTATGCTTGTCTAACAGAAAACGACGTTCTTGATTAAACGGATCTGATTTTACAAAAGCGGTTAGTTTTTTAAATTCTTGAGGAAGATCTGTATCTTTCAACTCGCAATATCCTTTAAAGTGCTTTAGTTTTTCAAACTTTATCAAAGCAGCTATTTTAGGTTCTTGCATTATTACTTTGTAAGCCTCCTGTTCTTGTGCATGTAATTTCTTATCAAAACCCACAGACTGTATGATCACTTTTAGCCTTTGATACTCCTGATATTCTGCTGTTTTTTTCACCTGCTCATAGCCAGATAGCTCTTTTGAATTGCAAATCAGTAAATACGATTTTAAACGTCTCTGCTTCAATAATGCTTTATACTGATTCTCTACCTTATAGCATTCACTCCCCTTATAGGAAAGTTGTTCGATCTCTTTTCGCTTCTGCTTAAACGCGGAACTATTGACTTGCTCTCCCAGTTCCAAGAGTCTCTTAATCTCATCACTCTGTCCAACTTTTAGAAACAATTTCTCATCTTCTCGGAACGCATTCCGAAAAACTTCTGCCTCATAAGTGGAACGAAACTGTTTCTTTTTTGAAAATAAAAATGAAAATAAACCCATATTCTGTATTTTGTGATTAAAGAGCTCTGCAATGATCTTTAGAAACAAAGATAATGCAAAAAAAACAAAACTATAGACTAAACCTTTAAAATTTAGCGAAGTCCACCATGAAAGAACCCTTGTATCTCATTACCTACATGCCCACACACACAATACTGCAACACCATCTCTATTGTTTTACGAAATGGTAGGTAATGGTACCTTCCTGCATAGCTGCAGCCGATGATTTTTCATTGAAACGTGAACGCCTCGCTGCATCAACAGCAACATCCCATAAGCAATCATCCTGCTGAGATTTTCCCTCTACAACACTCGCTTTCTGAACAGCTCCCCTACGATTCACAACAATTTCAACAACAACGGTACCCCCCGTTTCACATTTAAAGACTGGAATGGGTAAAAAGCGAGCATACCTCTCTTTTAAATTATAGCTAACACTACTCTCGCCAGAGTAAAAAGTTGATTTTAACGAATCTAGCGTTTGTTCCTTTTTATCTCGTTCGTTTTGTAAACTATCTTGTTCATAATTTTTATCTCTAACCGCCTTATAACGGCCATCATCTACACCTGCATCTAGCTCCTCCATAATTTCATCGATATACTCCTCCACTTTGGTCTCCCTACTTTTGCTTTTTTCTTTCACATTTTCATTCACGGCCAAAGAACGCAACATACGCTCCACCTCTTCGTCTGAAGTTTTTTCCCGAATCGCCTGTTTGCGCTCTTCCTCTACCTTCTCTTCCGCCTGTTTTTTCGGGTCAGCAGCAGCCACCTCTATTTCAATCTCTGTATGTATAACAGCTTTAGAAAGCTCCATACTCAATAAAAAAATAAGCAAGAAGAGATGGAAAATTAGAGTCCCCATAATTCCCCTACGATGCAATACCATTGTTTTTAAGATATCCTCTTTTAAAGCCATTTTTTACTCCTTTACTCAAATCGAATAGCCTTAATCGGGCTAATCTTTGAAATTAATATTGTGGGAACTACTAACATCAACACCGATACAAGCAGCACCCCTACATTTAATAATAAGACATAAGTTAAATCAAAATGAATAGGCACTGTATCCATATAATAAGTAGCAGGATCCAAACGAATTATTTGGAAAAAATATTGCAATCCACCGAAAACAAATGCCAATATATTTCCAACGAATATCCCTTTAGCAATCAATCCAATAGCCATATATAAAAACAGTTTCTTTAAAGAGATATTTTTACAACCCAAGGCTTTCAGGATTCCAATCATGCCTGTTTTATCTAATATTAAAATCAGTAAACCAGACACCATATTAAATCCAGACACGATAATAATCAAGCTAAGAAGGATCACTACATTCATATTCAATAAATTCAACCAATCAAATATTTGAGGAGCAGCCGTTTCCAAAGTTGTGATCCGATTAAAACTATCGTGATCATGAAAATAGAGTACATCATCAATATCCACCCTCAATTTTGGAATCATCTCCAAAGAAAAAAGCTCAACTGCCACCCCAGTGGCCTGATTATCCTTCCATCCATTCAAACGCTGTAAATGTCGTATATCACACAAAACAACCAGATCATCATACTCCTTAAAACCAGTATCGTAAATTCCTTGAACAACAAATGGTCGCACCCGTGGAGGATTTTGAACAAAATGAGCATTCAGCTTATCCCCAACCTCTATGGATAACAATGTAGCAACGGAAGAGGACAAGAGTATCTCATTCGACGCTCGAGTAGTAGCAAAGTTAGGCAAAGCGCCCTCTTTCAAATAGTTTTGGTAAAATGCGGCATCATAAACAGAATCAATCCCCTTTAAGACTACCCCATGCACCTCCGTTTTACTCTTTAATATGGCGGGCTTACTCACATAGGGATACACTTGTTTAACCTCTTCCAATTCTCGTATTTTCAATAATAAAGTATCTGAAGCGATCATACCAGCTCCCGAAAGATCTTGATCTTTCCCATATGAGGTCACATCTATATGCGCCATAAATCCAGATAATTTTGTTGTGATTTCTTGCTTAAATCCAGTGATCACAAATATAGAGATCAACATCACACAAACGCCTAAAGCAATCCCAACCACTGCTATCTTAACGATGGGCACCGATACAGAACTTTTTTCTTTTCCTCTAAGCAGACGAGCTGCAATAAACAATTCTAGATTCAATTTGTTTTTATTTATTTACAGCACAAATATACAAAGTATGCTGTTTAGATGGGCATAAATACCGCATCTTTTATACAAATTACAGTGAAAACAAAAATAAATAAACAAATAGAAATAAATGCGACGATTCGTTAAGATCGGTAAAGCCTACAATTTCACAACCAACGAACTCTATGTGCAAAAATGCAACAAATAAATTCTCATTCAAATTACGAATGTGAAACTTTAGGCATAATAAAGAAAAAGAAGGCTTCTTTTCTTGCTTCATATACTTTTAAGTGTACTTTTAAGTCCGTATTTATGGCAAAACGCCATAAACTACACAAATATTTGACAATTTATATTTTTTAAGAATATGGCAAAATTCAGAGGAGCTATCGTTGTGGACACCGAAAGTTGTAAAGGGTGCAACTTATGTGTTGTTGCATGCCCAACGCATGTTATTGAACTCAATACAGATGTAAATGGGAAAGGATATCATTATTCATACATGAAAAATCCAACATCCTGTATCGGCTGTGCCAACTGTGGACTGGTGTGTCCTGACTCTGTCATCACCGTCTATAAAAAAGCGATTGATAAATAAAAAAGGAAAAAACATGGGAGATATAAAACTAATGAAAGGAAATGAAGTCATTGCAGAAACAGCTATTCGCTGTGGTTGCGATGGTTATTTTGGTTATCCTATTACCCCTCAATCCGAGATCATGGAAACCCTCATGCTACGTAGACCATGGGAAGAAACTGGAATGGTGGTATTACAGGCAGAAAGCGAAATTGCAGCCATTAATATGGTTTATGGAGGAGCCTGCTGTGGCAAGAAGGTCATGACCTCTTCTTCCAGTCCGGGGATGAGTTTAAAACAAGAAGGAATAACCTATATGGCTGGTGCAGAATTGCCTTGCCTGATTGTTGATGTGATGCGTGGAGGACCTGGATTAGGAACCATACAACCCTCGCAGAGTGATTATTTTCAAGCCACAAAGGGTGGTGGTCATGGCGACTATCATTTAATTGTACTAGCGCCTGCCTCTGTTCAAGAAATGAGTGACTTTGTTGTTTTGGGATTTGAATTAGCGTTCAAATACCAAAACCCAGCCATCATATTGGTAGATGGAGCAATTGGTCAGATGATGGAAAAGGTGGAACTTCCAGACTACACCCCCAGATGGAGTGAGCAAGAAATTGAAGAGATTTCAGGAGATTGGGCTTTAACTGGAAAAAAGAATCGAAAACAACACATCATCACTTCATTGGAATATTCGGCCCCTCCTCAAGAGATTTTTAATCACAAACTCCAACGAAAATATAAAGAGATGAGAGAGCAGGAAGTTCGTTTCGAAACGATCCATTGCGAAGACGCCGATTATATTTTTGTTGCCTATGGTTCAGTGGCTCGAATCTGCCAAAAAGCGACAGAATTACTTCGAGAAAAAGGAATCAAAGTTGGACTTCTGCGCCCCATCACTCTATATCCATTTCCTACGCAAGCTATTTCTGATCTTTGTTCAAAGACCAAAGGATTTCTAACGGTCGAAATGAGTGCTGGACAGATGCTAGAAGATGTTCAACTAGCCGTTGAAGGACGCACCAAAGTGGAGTTCTATGGTCGAATGGGTGGAGTCATTCCAACACCAGAAGATGTAATAGAAGCATTTGAGAAGATTTTTTCGATTTAACAATCAGCCCATAAAAAACGGAGAGAATGGAACTAACAGATATCATAAAAGCGGAGAATATAGTATCCCAAAAGAGCAAGCTCATCACGGAGAATGTAATGCACTACTGCCCTGGATGTACACATGGAGTGGTGCATAAATTGCTGGCTGAAATCATAGAAGAACTTGACATTCAAGAAAAAACCATTGGAGTTTCACCTGTAGGCTGTGCGGTATTTGCATATAACTACCTGGACATCGACTGGTCGCAAGCAGCCCACGGTCGCGCACCGGCAGTAGCAACAGCTATCAGTCGCTTGCAACCAGAAAAATATGTATTCACCTACCAAGGGGATGGCGATCTTGCCTCCATTGGCTGTGCAGAGATCATGCATGCTTGCAATCGAGGTGAAAATATTGTGGTTATATTTGTTAATAATGCCATTTACGGAATGACAGGTGGACAGATGTCGCCCACCACCTTATTGGGACAGGTCACATCAACCACCCCTCACGGTCGCGACGAAAAGCTAAATGGTTTTCCCATAAAAATAACAGAACTATTGGCACAATTAGATGGCACTTGCTATGTGACACGACAAAGTGCTGACACGCCAGGAGCTATACGTAAAACTAAAAAAGCGATAACAAAAGCCTTTCAAAACACCAGATTGGCAAAAGGAGTTTCCATTGTTGAGATTGTTGGCACTTGCAGTTCAGGCTGGAAAATGTCACCCGTAGCCTCCAACGAATGGATGCGAGAACATATGTTCAAAAAATATCCCATTGGCGATATAAAAGATATTTAATTCATTCAATTTTACCTTTATGACAGAAGAAATAATTATAGCAGGATTTGGAGGACAAGGCGTACTTTCGATGGGTAAGATCCTTGCCTACTCAGCGATTATGCAAAATCAGGAAGTTTCTTGGATGCCATCATACGGACCAGAAATGCGTGGAGGAACAGCCAATGTCACTGTAATCATCAGCGACAAAAGGATTAGCTCTCCTATCTTACATTTTTTTGATACAGCAATTTTACTGAATCAACAATCCATGGAGAAATTTGAATCCCTAGTAAAACCAGGAGGAACGATACTCTACGACTCGAATGGAGTCAGTACACCACCCACGCGTAGGGATATCAACATCCACAAAATTGAAGGTGTGCGACTAGCCTCAGAAAGTGGAAATCCCAAAACATACAATATGATTATACTGGGCGCTTTTTTAAAAGTAAAGCCAATTGTCCAGGCAGATAACATAGAAAAAGGCTTACAAAAATCACTGCCTGAACGCCACCACTCCTTAATACCCATGAATATAGAAGCAGTAGAAATCGGAATGAATCAAATCAGTACAGTCCATCTATTACCCTAGCATATGCCACAAGAAATCGAACGCAAATTTTTAGTCAAAGGTGATTATAAATCGAAAGCCTTTCAAGCAGAGCAAATGACACAAGGCTACCTCTCCTCTGTGCCAGAACGGACAGTACGAGTCAGGCTAAAAGGCGAGCAAGCTTTTATCACCATCAAAGGAGTGACGAATGCCTCGGGAACAAGTCGCTATGAATGGGAAAAAGAGATCTCAACAGAGGAGGCACGCGAGCTTTTATTACTATGCGAATCAGGGGTCATTGATAAAATACGCCACTGGATTAAAGTAGGGGCGTCCACTTTTGAAGTGGATGAATTTCAGGGGGCAAATGAGGGCTTAATCCTTGCAGAAATAGAGCTAGAAAGTGAAGAGGCTCCTTTTGAAAAACCCCATTGGCTTGGCGAAGAGGTAACCGGCGACAAGCGCTACTACAATGCCAGGCTATCCAAACATCCTTTTTCTACTTGGAAGAATTAAAAAATGGGACAAGGCAAAAGCCAAGTCCCATTTTCATTTATTATCCGATAAAAGATTAACGCTTTTTACCCCCTTTAGCATGTGGTTTTTTAAGCTCATCTTTCTCCTCAGTCACTACTGCAGTCATTGGAGAAACTGGAACAACTTCCTTTGTTGTATCCAAAAACTTAACCACAGCATACTTAGCCGCTGCAATAGTCTCTCTATTCACTTTCTCAATCACAGTACCACGAGATAGATCTTCTGTAGTAACATATCCTTCCATCAATAGCAACTGCACAATCATATTATTGATATTGGTTTCCTTACAATATCCTTCGGCAATATACAACAGATTCATATGCTCCGAAAATTCACGAGCAAACTCTGGATAGTTAGGCAAACTCATCAACTCTTCGAAAGTCTCACTAAAGCTACTTAACTCAATATGTAAGTTTGGATTCACTAACAATGGACTAAACTCTTTTTTAGCATCCACCGCTTGAAAATCTACCAAATTACTCAAATCTACTTTCTTCGTAATATCATCCATACGACGATAGTCTGCTTTACGCATATTCTCCAACTGATAGATAAAGAAATTATAACGCCACAACTCCGAACTATTCATTTCGCCATTAAATATATGACTGTATTTTTCGTTCAATAGTCGTTTCACCCATATCTTCCCTTCATTGATCTCTGGACGCGTAATTCTCACCTCTTGAATCATGCGTTTCAACTCATAAGCTGCTTTCTGTGGACCGTTGATCTCGCGACCTTTTTTACCAATTTCAGTAGAAAGCATTCCACATTGAATGTTCTTTGCTTTTCCTTTTCCATCAGTACCACCACGCATCACATGCACCAAGTTCATCACCGACTCAAACTGTCCCTCTTCCGCAATAAATGGCTGTCCACCAGGTGTACTTGCCAATGAATCGAAGATAGCACTAAACATCATTCGGTCAATCTTGATCACCTTTGTTTCATTCTCTCCGAATGATAAAGTAGCCATAAATCGATTTTGAATCATATCGAAAGAAACCAATTCCACCGTACAAACATCTCCCATATGCTTAAATCTCTTACCTACAAAAATCAGATTAACCACCTCTGTGATATTGATTTTATCCAGTAATTTATAAGATGAACATAGATAATATTGCTTTTCACTCTCTACGAATTCCCAATCCAAGACATCATCCAAATAGTTTCCATGACAAGCAATCACATCCACGATATTCTTATCAGCCGTATAACGCTTCAAGGTACGCTGGAAGTTTGGTCCATCCTGACTGGTTGCCTTCTCCTTACGCTCACCATGAGCATCCATATACAGCAAAAAGTTTTCTGGATTATCCACGCGTGTAATACCTGCTTCCTCCTTCGAGTAATTACCAGCACTCAACATGATATCAATCTTATAAGGCATACTGATATCACACATACCGCTAACGGTACTACGAGAGTTCAAGTCTTCGACATTACTATCTGCACTACTTTCAAATAGGTACTTATAATATTTAATATAATCTGGATCAAAGTCTGTTGTACGAGAGAAGTCGCCCACCTCAGTACCGATACCATATAGATTACCTTCTGCATCTTGGAATTCGTGGAACATATCACCTGCCATCAACTTCACAGAGCGAACGCCCTCCAAATTGTTGCGCAACCATTTCAACACAAATCCAGCAATCATCTCTGATTTACCCACTCCACTATCTCCATTAATCTCAATCACAAAGATAGTTCCGTCGTTCTCCTCAACAGCAAACAATGAACCATGACGAGGATTTCCACCCATCTCCTTGATTCGCTCATTGATGATTGTCAAACGAGGTTTTTTCACATCTCCGAAATAGTCTGCCTTCTGCTTCAAAGGCGTGACAATGGTCTTGATATTTCCATTTGGACCAGGAATGTCAAAATAACCAATTTGTGGGAAAGAGATTAATTTTTCAGGAGCACCCAAGAAACTAATCACATCGGGCACAAAATTCTTAATATCCTTGATCGAAATATCTTCTGTATAATTCAAACGATAATTATCAGTCAGATACTTCATATATCCTTTTTGGAAAATCACCAACTCCTTCACCATGCCGTGTTTCACCACCTTACAACGATAGTCATCAGAGTCCATATTCGCGACAAAGCGAACCAATCGATTCGCAAAAAAGGATGAATCTGGACGTAAATCTAACAACTTTAAATAGTCATTTGGTCCTGCATCTTCTGCCAAATCTTTAGAGATCGTCTCCTGGCGATCCACCTTGTGAAAAGGATACTCTCGCTTTTTAGCATCAGTTACAATACGAGTATGCACTTGCACCGCTTGTTCAGACGAGATCACTCCACATTTAGACATCAATTCATTGATCCAACTCAATCGTCCTCCATCATAGGTTTCCAACACCTTGTCTTCCATCTCAAAACCTTTGTAGATAGAGATACCGTGTTGCACCATCTCATTCACACTCGAATTTTGCTTTAAGAAAGCTGTTTCCACCAATCTCACCAAAGTATGAGAGTAACGCTTGTAATAATCCGTTCCTTTCGTACGCTTAATCATACTGATATAGAACAGAACCACCTTGCGACTCACCTTGTGAATTTCACATTCAGCCACCTTGATATCCCGACGACGCATGATGTAATCATTGATCTCTTTCAGTTGCGTAGGCATAATATCATTGATAAACTCCTCGGTAAACATTTTCACCTCTCCATCCTCACAAGCCTCTATCTTATCACTAAAATACTTCAATTTTGCAGACACCAACTTATAGAAAGAGTTATCGTTCTTCAACAGATATAAGAACAATATCTTATCTGTAATCGTCATGCCCTCTTTATTGATACCACAAGAGATAGAATCCATAATGTATCCCATACACTTCTGTGCCAACAAAGTCTCTTTGAACTCCTTTAAATCCCTCAGGTTATTGATAAACTCATCCACCCAAATCTGTAGATTCAAATCGCTCAACTTAATCCCTACAATCTCTTCAAAAGTTTCACCAGCCACTCGTATGATCTCTTTGCGACTAGGCTCTAAGCTCTCTTTTTCAAAAGGCAGATTGAAATGCAATAAGATTTCATGTATATATTTCTTAAGAATAACATTGATACCCTCTATCTTCGACTTATCCAATTCGGGCTGTCCCATGGCATCAATCGCTAGAATCTTCATCTTACTATCCGAAAACAGCAGATGCTCCATCTCTATCAAGATTTCACGCATCACATTTTTCTCCATCGGATCATCCAACACATTAAAATTAGGTTGGAAAGTCTTTTTATTGGTGATATACTTCAATACAACCGCCTTGCTGTATTTTGAGCTCACACTATTAAAGTCCAAATCAGAGATCGCTGGTATTTTTTTATAGATCTGTGCCAATAGATTCTCATACACCTTCGTGAATGCAAAACTACGGATAAATTCAAATACATCACGACAAGCACCGATCTTATCTCCATGCAACTCAAATACTGAATTAACCGATCGATCGATGGTTGTGATTCCCACTCCACTACGCTCTGGTGAGGCATGATACAAAGTACGGATATCTCTAATTTGTAGCGAAGGCGCTTTATCCTTCTTATATTTTGCAGAAAAAGAGTAATCAACGATGATTGCATCAATCAACTCCCTAGTCTTTGAATAAGCAAAAATTTGATTTAAGATCGCATCACTTTCCAGCTCTTTATTCGCCGCATCCAAACGCTTAGTA